>JAYTMI010000842.1:0-2552 GCA_043728625.1 Saprospiraceae bacterium
GGTGGATTGCTTGCGTGGCACGTATGACATTGACTTTGTGCGGGCTGTACACGACTTCGGTTCGACGATGAATACGGTGATTGATTTTGGACAAATCGAAGGAGGAATCGTTCAAGGCATCGGTTGGATGACGATGGAAGAACTCGTTTATGACGACAAAGGAAAGCTGCGTTCAAATGCCCTTTCGACGTATAAAATACCCGATATTTACAGCGTTCCGAAGGAAATAAGCATCATTCCGTTAGAAACTACGCGGGAAAATTTAGCGATTTTTAACTCAAAAGCCGTCGGTGAACCGCCTTTGATGTATGGCATTGGGGCGTATTTTGCGATTCGAGATGCCGTGAAAGCGTTTGGCAGTACCCCCTCAGTATTTGATGCTCCTTTTACGGCTGAAAAGGTGTTGATGAGTCTGTATCAAGAAGTCGAAAAAGAAGTTTTAGTATGAGCAAAGAACTGGCGCTCTGGCAATTCGTTGCTAAACAATTGAAAATCAACGAAAAAGTAATGCTGCTCGTCGTTGTCGAAAGTACAGGTAGCAGTCCCGGGCGGCAAGGCTTCAAAATGGCTGTTAATACTGGGGGGGGGCTTTGCGGCTCAATTGGCGGCGGCATTATGGAAATAAAACTTGTCGAATTGGCTAAAAACTTTTTGAAAAACAGTGAGGATATTCCTTTTTTAAAAAAACAAATACACCATAAAAATGCACCGCACGACCAAAGCGGTATGATTTGTTCGGGTGAACAAACGATTTTGTTTTATACACTTCTAAAAGAAGATTTGCCGACAGTTAGACGGATTGTTTATTGTTTAAAAAATGCCTTGCCTATTGTTTTAAAATTAACTTCCCATTGTTTTCAAGTCTTTGAAAATCAAAAACTTATCTATCCTTTCTATTTTATTTCCCTTGACGAAATGAATTTCGTTTTTACCGAAAATATGGGTTTTAAAAATGAACTGTATATCATTGGCGGCGGTCATTGTGCTTTGGCATTGTCTGAATTGATGTCCAAAATGGACTTTTACATTCACCTTTTTGATGACCGTTCTGACTTGAATACTTTGGAGAAAAATAGGTTTGTGCATCAAAAACATCTGGTTGATTATGACGACATTGGAGTGCATATCCCTTCTGGAAACAATGTGTATGTTGTCGTTATGACGGTCGGTTATCGGACAGATGCGCTTGTGTTGCGGCAGCTTTTAGATAAAAAGGTGCGCTATTTGGGTGTTTTAGGCAGTACTGCAAAAATGAAAATTCTGTTAAAAGACCTTGAAAATCAAGATTTTACGAGCGATTTACTGAGGGGTATTCATACGCCCATTGGTCTGAACATCAACAGTCAAACGCCAGAGGAAATTGCGGTGAGTATTGCGGCAGAGATTATTGGGGTGAAAAACAATGAAATCGGCTTTTTTAGGTTCGGGGAATTTATAAAATTCCCCGAACCTGATATTTAAAACAAAACTCGAAAAATACTAAGGCGTTCATTTTTCGCTGGGCACAACAGGCATCACAATTCTGCCCATATTCATTTGGCGACATAAATTATTGAAATCGTCAATGCCTTTTTGGATTGCGATTTGCTCAATTTGCCGTTTTTGCCAGATCGTATTGAGTTCAGAAAGGCGTTGCTTTTGCCCTTGGGTGACATAAGGCGTATTGACATCGAGTTCTCCTTTGATGAAAAAATAATCGGCATTCAATTTATTTTCAAAATTTATGACATCGTCGTTTGATTGCGATTTGGGCTGAATCAATTCGTTTTCCCAAGCATTTATCTGCTCAACAATGGTTTTTCCTCGCTCATTTACCGATTTCATCTCGGGTTTTTCTTTTATTATTTCCAAAAGATCATTGATTTGTTTGCGTGCTTGACGGGTTTGGTTGACACTGTTGTGGATGTCCTTGATACTTTTATCAATCTCTCCAAGCGTCTGTTCTTGCGCCAAATAATCAGCAGCAGAATAGCTGAGGCGCGGGTCAGGTAGAATGGTGAAAGTGGTTGTTTTTTCTATATCGCCAATCTTCAAACGCGCTTGATAATTGCCTGGCACAACTTTGCGTCCGTCATAACTGCCTTCAATAACCACGTTTGGCACACTTGGCAATGTTTCGTAACGCATATTCCAGACAAAACGGTTCAAACCGGGCTTCATCGTAAGCGTCGGCTCGGCGGATGGACTACCGACAAAAGTGACGAATTTAGGGTCTGTTTTGCTTGAATAACTGTGTACTACTTGCCCTTTTTCAGTTAAAATATCAAGGCTTAAAGCAGCAGTAGAATCCTGTTTTTTGGGCATTTGATAATAGAACACTACGCCACCGGCTGGATTTGTCCCTGCAAAACCACCACGTCCGAGCTGAATTTTGTTGTCATCGTCGCCATTTTTGTCCAATGAACTGCTTGATGAGGTGCGGTAAGCGTCTTCTGGTTTGAAAAAAGTGAACCCCTCAGTATTTATATATTGACGGACAAGCCCTAAGTCGTCAAGTATCCAAAATGCACGACCAGAAGTGGCAGCAATCAAGTCACCTTTGTGTATTTTTA
>JAYTMI010000843.1:0-3839 GCA_043728625.1 Saprospiraceae bacterium
GGGGTCTTCGCGTTGATTGAGCCAAAAATAAGGGTCAATGCGAGTATCGTTATGTATCGTTAATTCGGTTGGAATTTTACGCGCTTTCGGTTGTTTCATATATTGAATAGTTGTATTGATAAATGGCTGTATGGTTTAAAAAAAAAAACGCCTTTCAGCGATTGAAAGGCGAATATCTGTATTTTTATTGAGTTTTTATACGCTTATAGGGAGGGGGAGGTTTCAGTTTGTGAAAAATCAATGTTGAGATAGACATCATCCACGTCTAATTGAAACGGCAAACAGACTAAGGACAAAACGCCATTTGACAATACTTCTTCAAATTGCCATTTGCCTTTTTCGTTCAAAATCCATTGTTCGATTTGTTGTTTGTCTTGCGAAACCAAAATATATTCACGCAATGTGTCAATTTTTTGATACGACAAAAACTTATCACCTCTATCAAAACCTTTTCCGTTATAATAAAAAACAAATTTTATCATTAAAATTCAAAAAAACAAACAATTCAAAACATAAAGTTTTTAAAAATAATAAAAAATTCCGACTTTATCGAGAGGAATAAGATTGTTTTCTTCTGATTCTCTAATATTTTCCTGTCTTTTGCGGAAAATTTAAATACTTCTTTATAACAAAAACAATTGTAAATCAATGGAATACAGACGTTTAGGAAAAACAGGATTACAGGTCAGTGCCTTATCACTTGGCTCTTGGTTGACTTTTGGCAATCAAATCACGGATGATGTCGCGGAAGAATTGATGAAAATAGCCTACGATGCAGGTGTCAATTTCTTTGATAACGCAGAAGGATATGCTTTCGGGCAATCAGAACTCGTAATGGGTAAGGCTTTGAAAAATTTAGGTTGGGACAGAACAACTTATATCGTTTCGTCAAAAGTCTTTTTTGGCAGCCGCCGAAATGCAATGCCTAATCAGACAGGTTTGAGCCGTAAACACATCGTCGAGGCGTGCCATGAAGCCATGTCGCGTTTGCAAACGGACTATCTCGACCTTTATTTTTGTCACCGTCCCGACCCCTCAGTACCGATTGAAGAAGTGGTGCGGACGATGAATACACTGATTGCACAAGGCAAAATCCTTTATTGGGGGACATCTGAATGGTCGGCTGTTCAAATCATGGAGGCAAATGCCATTGCCCGCGATTTGAATTTGGAAGGTCCGATGATGGAGCAACCGCAGTACAATATGTTTTGGCGTGAAAAAGTGGAGAAGGATTACCTCCATATTTATCCAAATGCAGGTTTGGGTACAACTATTTGGTCGCCTTTGGCGGGTGGTACTTTGACAGAAAAATACGCCGATGGTATTCCTACGGGTACGCGCATGACTGACCAAAAAGGCTTGGATTTTATCAAAAAGCACAACCTTGCGCCTGAAAGGTTAGAGAAAATCAAGGCTTTGAGCGATTTTTCAAAGGAATTGGGAACGACCTTAGCAAAATTAGCCATTGCTTGGTGTGTACATAATCCTAACGTTTCGACGGTTATTTTGGGTGCATCGAAGCCAGAGCAATTGCGCGAGACTTTGACTTCACTGGATGTTTTGCTCCTTTTGACCCCCTCAGTAAATGAGCGTTTGGAAGCGATTTTGCAGAACAAACCAGAGATGATTACGCTTTAGGTAATGGTGAATCTTTGTAAATAATTGATTGCCAATTATTTACTTAATCTAAAAAATGTTTTTTATACTTAGTTTTTCGAAAGATGCCTGACTCTAAAATGCGCCCTTTGACATATACGGATTATAAACCAACAGCCCGAAAACTGCCTGTTTGGGTTTTGCTCGACAATGTCGAGACACCGCGCAATGTCGGTATTGTATTTCGAATAGCGGATACCTTGGGCATTGAAGGTCTGGTGCTGTGTGGCAAAGCACCAGCACCAGACCATAAATTGTTGAGCAGAACAGCCAAAGGGGCAGAAAGGCATGTACCATCTACCTATTTTGATGATGCCCTAACAGCCATCGGTGAATTTCGGAACAAGGGTTACACCATCGTTGCACTCGAAATTACGAACCAAAGCGTGGATGTGAAAACGGCTGATTTTAAGAAAATGGATAAAATACTCTTGATTGCGGGGTCTGAAAGTGCAGGTATTTCGCATGAGGTTTTAGAGGCTGTTGACTTAGCCGTTCATATTCCGACAGCTGGTTTTTGCCTGTCTATGAATGTGTCCGTTTCGATTGCGATTGCTGTTTATGAAATAAGAAGACAACTGGGAAGTTAAATATGAAATATGAATGATGGCGTATTTGAGTATATCAAATACGCCATTATCCATTACAAAATTCTCTTTGTTGAAAAATAGCCAAAAACCCATTGTTCATTATCGCTGATTTTGTAGAAAAAATCTTCAATAGTCACTTTTTTGCCATCTTTTACATGGGTTCTACGCATTTTAGTCTTTGCTTATTTATTTCATCGAGTAGAGAGTTCAGTGCCACTTCTGGCTCATTATGAATATCAATTTCTTGTTTCATTTTTGTTAAATTTTTAGCTATGCGTCTGTTCTTTCGTTAGTAAAAATTATGATTTTAAGAAACAAAATTAAATCGGATTATTTGAAAAACATAATACGCACATTGATTTTTTTTTACTTTGCTTGTCAGTTTAATAAAAAAATATTTGTAAAACGTTGTGAAACAATACGTTTATAAATATTCAATTAATGATAACTTCTTTTAAAAATTCTTCTCCAATTTCAGTGTTTAGCATCAGCCGTATCTTTTCACGTCCAAAATGCAATTCTGAACGCAAAGATGCAGACTCAATTGTGACGTATAAAACCTTGTCGCGTAGGCGTAATTCGCGGGTATAAGTGGCAATTGTTTTACCCATCTTTTCTTCCCAAAGGCTTTCAATTTTAGTTTTATTCAAATTATCGCCCAATTTGAATGCTCTGACCATTTGTTTCAGCACATCTGCCAAAGGTTCGTCGTTTGTCTTTCTCATGCTTTTTATTTTTTAATACGAAAATAGAGATATTGAACAACTCCATTCTGTTTTTATAGAGAAATAGAATATAGAACAAAGGTAACTAAAAAGCAGCATTAGATATTCAAAAAGCGCCCCCCTCAGTAAAAAGCGATGATTGTCTAATTTTCTCTCAAACGCTACCTTGTATTGAAAAGGAATTTTTAGTTTTGGCACTTTAACTAATCAAATTGAAGCACATAGGAATATGAGAACATAGCCTTTTTTGTTATCCTGTAAGGAACTATGTCACTATATTTCTATGTGGTTTAAACAAACGCACCTAAATTCAATTTTAAATGAAAAAACTGTTCTTTTTAATGTCTTTTTCAACTTTTACCTTGTTGAATGCACAAAACAATGCGATTAACTTGATTCCGCAACCTATTGACATCAAACAATCAACGGGTTCTTATCTTTTATCAAATGCTGCAACCATTAGCTTCAACAAACCAGAAAGCCATCATGTAGCAGAGATGTTGAAGCAAAAATTAACCACACCAACCGGTTATGCTTTCAAAGTGCAACAAGGCGTTGCTGGGGCAATTCAACTCAATCTCAATAGTTCGCCCAATGCAGAAATTGGGAAAGAAGGCTATGTCTTAGAAGTGACACCAAGAGGTGTCGTTATCTCGGCGAACCAAACAGCCGGTTTGTTTTACGGTATGCAATCGCTGATTCAGTTGTTGCCAAAGGAAATTGAAAGCAAAACGGCAACAAAAGCGACTTGGAGCATCCCCTCAGTAAAAATAACAGATTATCCGCGTTTTGGTTGGCGCGGTATTATGTTGGATGTCAGCCGCAATTTCTTCACAAAAGAAGAAGTCAAAACCTATATTGACCAAAT
>JAYTMI010000844.1:0-4591 GCA_043728625.1 Saprospiraceae bacterium
GGCAAACCCATAATTCACCAGTTCAGTTCCAAATGGCTTCAAAAGACCAAAAAGCCATGATGATTTTGACACTTGCCCCTGAAAAAACACTTGATGAAGCCGCAAATGCCGTCGTTCAAAAACATAAACTCAAAGTGATTGACCAGCGTAATACAAGTATAAATGGGCTAAAAGCCATCGTTCAAGTGGGCGACCAAGTGCCTGAAAATGCGCAAAATGCCCAAGTAGCGGCTCAAAATACAGTGCGGGTGATGACTACTTTTATTGCTTATAATAACATGAATTACATCATTCATGGCGTAGCAGGCTTAGCGGATTTCCCTCAATACGAACGTTTTTTTAGCAATACAATGAACGGTTTCAGAACTTTGACCGACTATAATAAAATAAATGTCACGCCTAATCGAATCCGTATTAAAACGGTTTATACAGATGGAACATTCCTGCAGGCTTTGCGGGCTTTCAATATGCCTGAAAAAAAGCATAAAGAACTCGCTATCATCAACGGCATGGAATTGACCGACCGTGTTACAAGAGGCATGCTGATTAAAACAATTGGAAAATAAATGGTTCTATTGTTAAATTGCTGTATTGCTACATTGTTAAACAGCAATTTAACAATGTAGCAATACAGCAATTCAACAATTCAATTTTTCTAAGACATAAAAAACAGCTGGGCAAAAAGTGCTGTTTTTTAAAGTAATTCCCTGTTTTTTCAACAAAACGTCCTCATCTGTATAAGGAAAACGATGACAATCGGACGGACGGGCTTCGTAAATATCACAATAATTGTCCGCACCCAAAAACGGACAAGGCTTAGTCATCACCACAAAATCACCCTCTTCATCGCGGCGTAAATATTTATCCACAAACGCCGACTCGCTCATCTTCAAGTGTTTCGCTATCCGTTTAATATCGGGTGGCTTAAAACGTGGTGAATAATTTTTGCAACAATTGGCACAAGCCAAACAATCTATTTTTGAAAACGCCTCTTCATGCAGTTTTGGTAATTCCTTCAAAACACGGTTTTTATCCGCCGTTTGAAGGAATTTTTTAAACGTCTTTTGCCTTTGAGCAGATTTTTTTTCCCAATTGTTCAGTATTTCCATGCTGCAAAATTATACATAAACGATTAAAACACCGAAAATACTGAGGGGTATGGAATGGTGAAAAAAATACCCAATCTCACTTTGAAATGTTGTTGAAAATCAACGTTTTACAAATTCATCATTCATCATTTATAATTCATCATTACCTTAGCAGCGTAATTTTGACGCACAACGTTTCACCTACAAATACTTACGAATATGCGGCTTTTAACATCTCTCTTTTTTACATTATGCTTTTTAAGCAACCTAACGGCTCAAAAAGTGATGAAACTCGATACCCCACGTGACCCTTCGCGGATGTCATTCCTCATCGGTTCAACCATTACTTTCCAAACAGACGGTGACGATAAAAAGAATAAAGTTTGGATGACCAAACGTATTGTTGACTTCAATATAGACCGCCACCAAGTCATTTTTGAAGATTGGTCAGTCACTGTTGAGGACATTATCGCTGTCCGAAAAGGCAATGAACGACGTGCTGTTCGGAATATTGGCGCAACATTAATGACTTTTGGTGCAGGTGCCGCCTTCTTCGGTTTGGTCGGAAAACTAACGCCCAACTGCCCAAACTGTAACGAAGCGATGGTACTGGGTGCTGGCTCAGGTGTCCTCGGATGGCTTCTGACCCGTATTTCAGGATTTAAAACCTTCAAAATTGATGGCAAAAACAAACTGCGCTTACTCGATTTGACACCTAAACCCGATACTAGTCCAGCAAAGGTATAGAAATTGAGAAATCAAAAAGTACCAACGACCACCTCAAACATGTCTTCTTTTTTCAAATATTTTTGCGCTAAATCGCGCAATTCAGTAGGTGAAATGGTGCGAATGGTCTCTACAAAATGAGAAAACGACTCTAAAGGTATATCTTCAATGACATAGGTACGAATGACCTCATTTATAGCAAAAGGACCGTCCACCATACCTAAAAGATTGCCCATCAGGTAATTTCTGACCATCGCTAATTCGTCATCGCCAATGAGGTCATTTTGTAAAATAGCCATCTCTTTATATACTTCAACAAGGGCTTTTTCGACAAATTCATTACCAATTTCGGAACTGATATAGAAAAAACTGTCGCGGTGCAAAGTATCGCTCGCCGAGCCAATATTATAGGTAAAACCTTTCTTTTCTCTAATATTACGCATTAAACGAGATCCGAAATAGCCACCAAGTATTGTGTTAAGCACAAAAAACCCATTATAATCAACATGTTTACGATTCCCGATGCGCCGACCGATGCGGATAGCCACTTGTAAAGTATCGGGATTTTCAACCCTTATTTTTTCTGGTTTTATACCCATAATACTGAGGGGGGCACTTTCTTTGACAGAAATTGTTTTGTTTTGACCTAAATATTGATTCAAAAGAGTCAAAACAGAATCATCAAAATAACCACTCACAAAAATCATCATATTGTCAGACGTATAATTGTCTCGATGAAATTGCTTCAAATCATCGCTTGTCAAGGCGCGGTAATCATCCGGTGTTGAGTTGTACCCATAAGGTGTATCTGCACCATACGCCAATTCCGTTATGGTTCTATAAGCAATGACATCGTTTTTTGTCAATTCAACAGCTAAATTCTGAATATTATTCTCAACAAACGTATTCAATTCACGTTGAGGAAAGGTCGGTTCTTGAATGATTTCAGCAAGTAACGGCAGCAACTTCGGAAAATGTTTCGTCATACAATACAGCGTCACATTGCCTGTATCGAGGCTGACAGGCATTTTCAAAGTACCCGCCCAAAAGTCCAGTTGTTGGGCAATTTCTGCGGAGTTAAAACTCGCTGTACCTTCACGCAACTGTCGTGAAGTCGCTCGTGAAGTCAACCGTTTATGCTCTTCAGGGCGACCAGATAGAATGACAATGTCTATTTTCATTATCTCCTGCGTCCCCAATCGCGTTTGATAGACAGGGATGCCGTTATCGAGCGCAGATACTGAGGGGGCAGGTAAAGTCAATGACGTGACTTCGAAAATCGGGGGCGGTGTTTTCCGAAATAAATGATTAGCTTTCAAAGTCCTATATTTTTATTTTTAAAACGCAAAGGTTCAAAATTGTTAGGGTTATTCGAGCAGTTTTTTCAAAAAATTAGACCATTTGGACTCAAAATTTCAAAAACAGGCTTATTATTGGTTTTTAAAACCTATTTTTAATATAAAATGACAAAACGCATCTTTTGGCTCGTCCTCACAGGCTATTTGCTCGTGACCGCTTATTTTGTGAGTTGGACCTATTTTCGGTTTTGCGAACAAGCTGAAAAAAGTAGCCTTCTGCGATTGGAAGGCATTGCCAACGCCATCGCCTTACAAGTAGATGCAGATATTCACAGCCAAGTAGCCGCTCGTTATCCGACGAAGGATGCCATATTGTTTAATACACAAGATATGGATTATGACAAAATCCACTACATTTTAGCTCGAAATGCGGTTGCAAACATGCTCAAAACTCCTGTCTATACCATGGTGTATGACTCTGCAAAAACGCATTTTGAGTTTTTAGCAACATCGGCGGATACGCCTTATTTTAGGCATGAATATCGCACTTTTCAACCCATTTTAAAACAAAAATATACTGAGGGGGGCGTTATACCGATGTATAAAGACGAATTTGGTATGTGGTTGTCCGCATTTGCACCTGTCCGCGACAAACATGGGCAACCCGTTGCCATAGTTATGGTTGACGAACAATTCGATCGTTTCATTGCTCGTGCAAGGCAAGTAGCGCTTCAAAATTTGCTTATATCTATCCTCATCATACTCCCGATCATTTTGCTACTCATCTATTGGTTGCGACGCATGTTGTTCCAACAAGAACGTATGAAAATAAAATTAGAATATGCCTATCAAGCCAACCTCAAAATAAGCCATGAACTCGAAGAAAGTTATGAAAAACTGTCATCCGTTGACAAACTACGCAAAGAGATGATAGCCAATATCTCACACGACTTGCGCACGCCTTTGACCAATTTATCGGGGTACATTGAAACGCTTTTCTTACGGCGGCACGTTATTACGATGCCTGAACGTGAGCGTTATTTAACCATCGCTCAAAAGGAATCGCAACGTTTGACGAAACTCATTGAAGACTTATTTGAACTATCGAAACTTGAATCCAATCAGACCCAACTGAACACAGAACCTTTCCCTATTGCAGAGTTGTTGCAAGACATTGTAGCCAAATATGAAGTCATTTGCGCTCAAAAAAACATCTTAATTTCTGCGAATTTTTCAAGCAACTTGCCATGGATTGTTGCCGATATTAAACTGATAGACCGCGTTCTGCAAAATCTTTTTGACAATGCCATTCGCTACAACCTACCCAATGGGCGCATTGATTTAAGTTTACAAAAAAATGATAATCAATTAGTTATAAAAATATCAAACACAGGTGAGACAATACCCCCCTCAGTATTGACACAGATTTTTGACCGCTATTTCAAAAATTCAGCGATTGAAGGAAGCACCGGTTTAGGT
>JAYTMI010000845.1:0-3361 GCA_043728625.1 Saprospiraceae bacterium
CTGCTTGCTCGCTTGCCGTGGTGGTTTATTTTCTCTTGGTTTTGACTTAAATCATCGAATAATTCGCCGATATACTCCTTATCTTGCGCGGGTTTTTCGATTTCTTCTTTTAAATCTTTTACCAAATCCACACTCAATTCCGAGAAATTATTGACAAAATTCAAGGGGTTTTGTATTTCGTGGGCGATGCCTGCGGTGAGTTCACCTAAACTTGCCAATTTTTCTTTTTGTATGAGTTGGTTTTGAGAGGCTTTTAGTTCGGTGGTGCGTTCTGCTACTTGTTTTTCGAGGGTTTCGTTTTGTGTGGCGAGTATTTGTTGCTTTTCTTCGGAAAGCTCTTGGACTTCTGTTAATTTTTGTTGCAAAGTTTTACTTGTCAAAGCAAAATCACTACCCAAAAACCATGATATGCCTATTGGTATACTCATAGTACCAACAAAATCACAGAAATTTATAAAAAAACTAAATTGTAGCTGCGGAAAGAAACCATAATTGTTAATAACAATTTTAATTATTAAACCTACTATGGAACAAATCAAAACAAGAAAAACAAGTTTAGAATTTTGCTTTTTAGCTACAATAGCTTTAATGGTGATATAAAGCGATGCAACTGTATTTAAAATGATTGTCCAAAATTCAGAGATGTTTACACCATTATAGTAGTTTGAAACGCCTATAAAAATTAAAAAGATATTAATACTTATAGCTAACCAAAAAATAACGTCTTTTTTGAAATTAAACATTGAATAAAAAGCAACCAGTAGTAAAGTATAAGCAATAGAATAAATAAAAATTCTGAATATGCCACAATACATCAATAATTCAAGATTTTCAATTGGATAAAAAACCGTAAATGCGCCCCACATAAGGGTATGAATACCATAAAATAGAGCCATACCCGAAAAATAAAGATTTGCCTTTTGTGTCTTGAAAAAAACAAAAAAAGCTAAATGCACCACAAATAAAATAAAGAATGCTCCTGTCTTTGAAAACGCAAACATAACCATAGTCTTTATGTGATTATTTGAAGCAACAACCTTATTAATGGTTTCAATTGTTGCATTGAAACAAAAGTTCGGACCACCTGCATATTGATTATATGGTAAGGATTTCTGAAAAGCAAAACGAACACTTAACACAATGTTTGTATTATTCTTTGGCAAAGCCAAAGGTGTTTTTATTGTCGGATAGCCCGAAAAACTGGCTCTTATATCGGAGGAATCAAGTTTGCCAAATTTTCCAATCAATACACCATCTGCATATATTTCTGATGCAAGCACTTGGATAATTGATAAAGCAAAAGGTTGAGACATTAAAGAACTGTCTATTTTCAATCTAATACGCATCCACCCAATTTTGCCATCTTGAATTTGAGGTAAATCCATAATATCCTTCGTCGGGTCAATACTCTCCCAAGCCGAATCATCAAAATCAGGTTTGGCAAAGTCGGGATTATCCCCTGCGTGCCATTTCCAACCTTTATCCAACAGCACCCCCTCAGTAGGGAGGCTGTCAATATGGAAAATTGCGCTTTTTTGAGCAAACGTATCGTTAGCTAAAAAGAGTAGAAAAAGGATTAATTGTTTCATTTTGATTGATTTTAAAAGGTATTTGACTATTAAACGCCGAACCGACCCCTCAGTGAGAAGGCTATCAATACGAAAACATCGCTCTTTTGTGCGAGAGTAGGGAAAGATAAGATTAGTCATAAAAAGGTTAATGGCTTCATAAATTTAAAGATTATTTTCCATAAAATTATTCCAAGGCTTTACAGAGATGCCGTTGCTTCTTTTTTGGATTTGATCTCCGCCATAAACCAACAAATTCTCTACGTTTTGCGTACTGACTGTTGAAAAATAATTCAATCCTTTAAAAAAATCAGCGTTGATGGTTTCTCCTGCTTTCAGTTCAATGGCTGTCAATTGCCCTTCATTTTCAGTAATAATGTCCACTTCATGACCTGTTTTATCTCGCCAATAAAAAAGATTATCGCTTTCGCCTGCGTTGAACCTATTTTTGAGCAATTCACTGACGATTAGGTTTTCAAATAATGCACCTTTGGCAGTATGCATGGCAATTTGCTCGGCACTTTTGATACCCAACAACGAACACGCTACACCTGTATCATAAAAATAGAGTTTAGGTGTTTTTGTTATTCGTTTATTAAAGTTATTGTAATAGGGTTTTAGCAGATAAATAATATAGCTACTTTGCAAAACACCGAGCCAAGCCGCCACCGTTTTTTGGTCAATACCACAATCATTTGCTAATGATGCCATATTGAGTATTTGCCCTGTACGACCCGCGCACATCCGCAATAGCTTGGTGAATAGAAAAAGATTATTGATATTTTTGAGTTGTCTGACATCTCTTTCAATATAAGTGCTGATGTAGTTTGGAAACCAATCCGTCGGGTTTATTTCATCGGCAATTACTTCGGGATACCCGCCAGAAAAGATATGTGCTGCGTAATTTTTTTTGAAATATGGACTGGTTTTGAGTTCCTCTAACGATAAAGGTAAAAGTTGTAGATAAGCAATCCTTCCCGAAAGGCTTTGGCTTATATTTTCTTGCAACAAAAAATTGTTTGAACCTGACAGTATAAATAAACCTTTCTTTTTTGTTTCATCTAAAATCTGTTGTAGATAAGAAAACAAGTGCGGTGCTTTCTGAATTTCGTCGAGAATAGCGCCGTTTTCTGTATTGTATTGCGACAAAAAACCGCGAGGGTCTGTGGTGGCATACTCTAAAATATCAGGATTTTCTAAAGAAATGTAAGCTTTTTCAGGAAAAACATTTCTACAAAGCGTTGTTTTGCCACTTTGTCTCGGTCCGACAACGGCTACACTCCGAAATGTTTTTGATAGACTTATCAATTTTTCTGTTGCCAATCGTTTTATCATATCAAAATATATTTTTAGACAAATATAGAATTAAATTCCGCATTTGTCCAAATTGAATATTTTATCTACATTTTAAAGCAGCTTTCCAAAAGGTAAAGTAATAATAAACGCCGAGCCGAGCCCCTCAGTTGAATTCACTTCCAAAGTGCCGCTATGCCCTTTTGTCACAATATCATACGCCAATGAAAGCCCTAAGCCTGTGCCTTGCCCCGTCGGTTTTGTTGTAAAAAATGGTTGAAAGACTTTCGCTCTTACGCTTTCGGGCATACCGATGCCGTTGTCTTTGACTTTTATAATGATTTGATTGTCAAGCTGTTGTGTAGTCACGGATACTGAGGGGGTATAGAATTGTTCCGCCTCCACGTTCGGGGAACTTTCAAAGTTCCCCGAACGTATTTGATTCGCGCGTTGATTGACCGCATAAAACGCATTATTAATCAAATTCAATAAAACCCGCC
>JAYTMI010000846.1:0-3110 GCA_043728625.1 Saprospiraceae bacterium
TTGTGATTTACTCATTGAATACCACCGTTTTAGATGAAATTATGAAGTGGATGTTAGATTTAAAAAAATAAATTTTCTAAAATATTTTAATTTATAAAATTATGAAAACCAGTAATTTAATTCATGTATTGTCTATTATCGTCCTCGTTTGTGCGCCTTTCGTTTACGCTGCTTTCATTTGGGACGAGTTACCTGAACGAGTCGCAACTCACTTCGGTATTGATGGCAAACCCGATGCTTATGGGTCAAAAAACAGTATTTTAATGATGATTATAATTTTAATGGCGGTGGGTTTAGGTGTTTATTTTTTAATAACAAACATCGAAAAAATTGACCCAAAAAGAGCCAAACAAGTCTCAAAAGACACTTTCAATAAAATAGCTATATTAACCTTAATGCTCATGAGTGGCGTGTCTCTTTACATCGTTCATTCAACTTTGCAGAATGAAATAGGTAGCTTCCTATTTGTCCTAATGGGCTTGTTTTTTGCTGCGATGGGTAACTTGATGCACAGCGTTCAGCCCAACTATTTTGTCGGTCTGCGGTTGCCATGGACATTAGAAAACGCAGATAATTGGCGCAAAACACATCAATTGGCAGGAAAGCTGTGGTTTGGTGGTGGTTTATTGATTGCCATTAGTTCATTCTTTTTGTCACAACAAACATCGCTGTTTTTGATGTTGGGTACAATTTTAGTGATATGTTTGATTCCTGTCGTTTACTCATACCGTATGTATAAAAGAATGGCTTAAAAACCGAAACCGTTTGGACAAGCGCATTGTCCAAACGGTTCAGTCTAAAATGTAAAAAACAAATTTGTATTATTTAACAACAGTTAAAGGCAATGCCTTTTGACCATCCGCTGTAACTAAATGTACAAAATACAAGCCTGTTGCTATATTTTGAACATTGATTTCGGCTGCATGAGACCCCTCAGTAAAAAACTGTTTTTGACCTTTAATAACCGTGCGACCCATCAAATCAACAACGCTCAATTCTAAAGTTGTTGGTTTTTCAACACTAAAAAAGATGTTTGCTGTGGTGTTGTTTTGAACTGGATTCGGTGCAACAACCGCTTTCAACTGATTGTCTGTCAATTCTTTAACCGCTACACGTGAGTTATAAGGTGCTGTATTGTAAGATTCCGCTTGTGGGTTAAAGTTTGTCCAACCTGCCATCCAGTTTGTTGTACCGAAAGCACCCCGATAAGTGACTGGCGTGAAAAAGGAACCGCTCACACGCGCATCTGTGAAAGACGCGCCCGTTGCTGCCGAAGAACCCGCGTTCAAATCAAACAAAGGAAATTTGTAGTTGAACGGGGCTTTCATTTTGATGTCCGTATAAGTTAAAAGTGAGTCATTCGCATTGGCAGCAAACCAAGCACGAACAGTTGTTGTGCTGACGATTGAGTCGAACTCCACAAAACGGACTTTATTTTCAGCTAAAATATTGTTTTTGAATTTCAAATCGCCAAGCACTGCTGCTGCTGCCGTCAATTTGCCATCAATATCCAAACCTGCCACAGGCCAGCCTGCAATGATTGAGTTGAAAATACTTGTACGTGAGTTCAAGCGAATCAATGCACCTTTACCAAATTTACTGTTAAAAACGGTTGTTGGCGTAGCCAAAGGACCTAAAACGGTCATGTTACTGAATGTATTGGCTGTAAAAGGTGTACGCATTGAACCCGCCGCATCGTTGTCTGACTCAAAACCATTTGACGCACCTGCTGCATCTGCAACAGCTGTATCTCGGAGAGCCACAGCAAATTGAACGTTGCCACGATAGCCTAAGTCTGTGTCAAAGTTGTCGTCTGTACCTGCATAAGCGACCAAATATTTGGCATTGACAGTACCACCGAACCATTCATAGTCATCATCACCGCCGAAACTCGTCTGAATGTACTCGATTTTTGTACCCGAACCAACGCCACCCATTGTCAAACTATTGACCTCTTTATTGGGTTCAAAAGGGAAACCGCCGTACTCAATACGCACGTATTTCAAAGAGCCAGAGTTGTCTGCGTCGTCCGTACCACCATACAAACCATCGCCTGCCGCGTTGTCAATACCGCCTTCGATTTGACCCACGCCTTGTATGCTGTTATATTGAGTGTTCGTGGTGGCTTTGCCCAAAAGGACGATACCACCCCAGTCGCCGATATTGCGCTGTCCTGCTACTTGAGCCGATGTGAAAATAATCGGTTGTTGAACCGTTCCTTCTGCTATCAATTTTGCGCCGCGTGTAACAACTAATGCACTTTTACTCAAACCTTTGATAATTGTACCCGCAGGAATCGTCAAAGTCGCACCGTTTTTGATATAGACATTGCCTTTTAATATCCAAATTTTGGTATTTACAATGGCACGGTCGGCAGTAATGTCGCCTTGTAAAGTGTCGATTGTTTGTGCTTTGAGCATCAAACTTGCAAAAACAACGAAAAATAAGGTGTAAATACGTTTCATTAAAAATAATTTTTAGTTAATAAAATTCAAGTTAATCGTCGAAATAAATGAATATTAATGGCTTAGATACTGAGGGGTGGTAATTAAGTGTTAGGAAGCCTTCAAGGCTTCCTAACACTGTACTATCCATCAAAACTTATAGTTAAAAGTCACACTGAAATTTGTACCCACTCGGCGGCGTTCGATGAGATTGTCGCTCGTTGCATCGTTGTCAAATTTGCCATTTTGATTGAAATCTTGATAAAAAACAACGGGGCGGTTCAAAATATCGGAGATATTGAAGCGGATTTCAGCCCATTCAAGACCATTTTCTTTCAACAGTTTTTTGCTCAACTGGAAATCAAGTAAAGCGCGGGGTGCTTCGTAAATATGCGGTTCGGAAGTTTGATCGTTGCCACCCACTTCTGAGATACGGCGACCAATTTGGTTAAACAAAACCGTACCGCCCCAACCATTTTCAGGATTGGAATACTGCAAACCACCGTTGATGATATAGTTGGATTGCCCTTGCAACGCACGACGGTCTTCGGCTTTGCCTGTCTCGCCCAAAGTCACTTCCGAATTGATATAAGCCAAGTTTGAAAACAAGGTCAGATTGCTGAAAATGTTGTTTTCTTTGATAAAACTCAAATTTTTACGCGCTTC
>JAYTMI010000847.1:0-5317 GCA_043728625.1 Saprospiraceae bacterium
AACAACGAACACCATCATTGATGCTAAATTCAAGACTTTTGGCTGCGGTTCAGCGATTGCGTCGTCTTCATTGGCGACTGAATGGCTCAAAGGCAAAACGGTTGACGAAGCGTTGACGATTGACAATATGGACATCGTTGAGGAATTGGCATTGCCACCCGTCAAAATTCACTGTTCTGTCCTTGCAGAAGATGCGATTAAAGCCGCTATCAGGGACTATCAAGTTAAAAACGGCTTACTCGTAGTAGCCTAATTAATGATGAATGATGAGATATGAATGATGAATAACTATACTGTTTCCTCATTCACATCTCATTATTCATCATTCATCATTCATATTTCATCATTAAGAACATGGTTTTTGTAGCAGATTCAGCCAAAGAAAAAATTTCAGAAATACTGAAAGCGGAACATTTAGATAACGACCATTTTGTTCGCGTATCTGTCGTGAGTGGTGGCTGTTCTGGTTTGTCTTACAAGATGGATTTTGACAACCAAAGCAAGCCCAACGACCAAGTTTTTGAACACAACGGCGTTAAAGTCGTTACAGATTTGAAAAGTTTCCTTTATTTGTTCAACACAACACTTGAATTTTCAGGTGGTTTGGAAGGTAAGGGTTTTGTGTTCAATAATCCGAATGCTGCCCGCACTTGCGGTTGCGGCGAGTCTTTCGCCGTATAATAATGGTGAATATTTTAATGGTGAATGGTGAATGGTGAATGGTGAATTATTCACCATTAAAATATTCACCATTCACCATTAAAATATTCACCATTCACCATTAAAAAAGAATGTCTTCCATTTACAAAATCAATCGCTCTATCGCTGAAAATTTGTTAACGGCTTATATGGATTCTCCCGTAGGCTTGTTGGAGGTGCAATGTACTGAGGGGGGGCTTCGGAGCGTCAATTTTGTAGATGAACAGAAGTTTGAAGAAAACCCAAACGCATACAATCAATTGACAATCAATCAATTGGTAGAATATTTCCAAGGCAAACGAACCCGTTTCGATTTGCCTTTTGATTTAGAAGGTACGGATTTTCAAAAGCGGGTTTGGGCAGAATTACTCAATATTCCTTTTGGCAAAACACGTTCTTATTTGGAACAATCCAAAGCGTTAGGCGATGTGAAAGCGATAAGAGCGGTTGCTTCTGCCAATGGTCAAAACAAAATTGCCATCATTATTCCTTGTCATCGGGTGATTGGTTCTGATGGTTCTTTGACGGGTTATGCAGGTGGTTTGCATCGCAAAAAGTGGTTGTTGGAATTTGAAACACCGCCGATTCAAGGGGAATTGTTTTGAGATACCCCCTCAGTAAAAAAGCTGTATAACAAAATAAATTATGTTCTGCAAATGCGTTACGTTCTTGTTTGTATGCCAAAGAACGATTAACTTTGTTAAAAATAATTCAATATGGAAGCATTAGAAAGTAAAGTTTTGAGTTTTGAAACCATTCGTACTTTGTACCCCGACCAATGGGTACTTATTGGTAATCCTGAATTAGATGACCCAAATACACTGGGTTCAATCGTGAGTAAATTAGTTGGAGGAGTCGTACTAATGGCAAGTAAAAATAAACGTGAAATCGGTCAAAATGCAAAATATGTTCGTCAAAATTACAAAAGCGTAACATGTGTTTATACGGGGGAAATTCCTCAAAATCGTAAGTGGTTACTATGAGAACACATTCATTTCAAAGAAAATCAGTAGATAGTTTGATAGTTGTGCCTTGCTATGTCGGTTTCGACAAGCTCGCTTTGGCATTAGATACGGGCGCATCTCACACCACACTTGACCTCACGCCACTTTTGATTGCTGGTTACGAAATGAAAGATGCCATCAGAACAGAACAAATTAAAACGGCAAGTGGAGTGATTGAAGCACACGTCTTTGTGGTCAAAGAATTCAGTAGCTTAGACATAAAAAGACAGAATATCGAAATTTGTGCTTATGATTTTTTAGCATATCATCTTATTACCGATTTCGACGGCGTTCTGGGTTTAGATTTTTTTGAAAACGTCAAGTTTTATGTTGATATGAAACAAAATGTCATAACAACTCAAAAGTAAAAAATTAGCTTTCATTTTTTACTGAAACTTTTAAACAAAACACCACCCAAAAAAGTTATGAAGACGAGTTTATAAAAAAAGCGACTCACCCAGCTTCATGAATTTTAATCTTCACCGTTTTCGTCGCCTCGTGTTTTCTTTTTTTGCGGTCTTGATTATCGCAGCCATTTTCTTCACAACGAAATTGCGGTTTTCGTTCGATTTTGAACAGTTTTTCCCTCAAGGAGATGCCGATTTGGTGTTTTTTCAAGAGTTTATTAAAAATTTTGAAACGGATGACAATTTTCTCCTTGTCGGTGTAGAATCCCAAAATACTGAGGGGGGGGCTTTCAATCAAGCGTTTTTGCAACGTTTTGATAGACTCACTGAACAATCAGCCAATTTGCCTTATGTGACTGATAATCAATCGCTTACAAAAGTAAAACTACCTATTAAATCGCTGTTTGGCATCATAGCTGCGCCTGCCATTCACATAGACGACACATCCTATTATGCTGCCGATAGAGCCAAAGTATTGAGCGACCCACGTTTTGTTCGCAACTTGATTTCAGAAGATGGTAATGCCCTTGTTTTATTTTTGAAAACAAAAGACAGACTCAATCTCAAAGAATCTGATGAACTCATTCATGCGCTCGATTCGCTTATCAAGCCGTTTAATTTTGCAGCTTATCATTATCTCGGACGTGCCAATTTTCAAAAAGAATTGGTTTGGATGGAAAAGCGTGAAGTCCTTGTTTCATCCATCGTATCAGCTATTTTAGTCGCTATTATCATTGTCATTTTGTTTCGACGTTGGAAAACCGTTGTCTTAGCATTGGCTTCGATAGGGCTTTCTATGCTGCTTTTTTTCGGTCTTTTGGGTGCGTGGGGACGTGAATTGTCTGCGATGGCAGCGTTGTATCCTGTTTTGATGGTTATTATCGGCACATCGGATTTTATACACATGTTGTCAAAATATATTGATGAATTGCGACGTGGACATGACCAAGAACACGCTATTTGGTTGACAATGAAAGAGATAGGTCTTGCTACATTGATGACAGCCGTGACAACTGCCGTCGGTTTTGCTACGTTGGTGACGAGCCGCGTTGTGCCGATTCAGGAGTTTGGTATCAATGCGGCAGTCGGCGTGATGGTCGCTTATGTCACTGTTTTGCTGTTTACTACTTCCTTATTTTCGTTTTTTAATGTCAATGACCTCATTTTACTGAGGGGGTCTTCGACGCGCATTGAAAAAATGATGGATTGGGTTTATCGCTTCACGAAACTGCGGTCGCGGGCTATTGCGCTGGTTTCGGTCGGTATTTTACTGGTGTGTGTATATGGTATTTCAAAAATAAAAACCAATTACAGCATCGAGGATAATATGCCGATTGGTCAGAAAGTAACAGCTGATTTTTTCTTTTTTGAGAAGGTTTTTGCGGGTTTCCGTCCTTTAGAATACGCTGTTTTTGCTCAAAATGGACGGTTGGCAGATGATTATGAAGTGATGAAATCTATGAACGATTTAGAGAACTATTTGGCAACAATTCCCGCTATTCGCTCCGTGACATCGCCTACCATGATTTATAAATCCATTGGTCAAATGACAAATGGAAATAGAAATGAAGGCTATATGTTTCCAAAAGACTCTGCACAATTTGCTGATTATCAAGTCTATGCAGACAAAATACCGAAAGCCGCTTCACAAGTTTTGATGTCAAAAGATGGTACAAAGGCGCGTATCGCTACAAAGATTTCAGATTTGGGTGCAGACTCCGTCATGGCGATTGGCGACCGCATTGACGCTTGGATAACAACAAATATAGACTCAACGGTTGCTATATTTAAGCGCACAGGCACAGGTTATATTATGGACAAAAACGCTCGATATGTCCGCAGAGATATGCTCGAAGGCATTGCTTGGGAAGTCGGTCTGATAGCCCTCTTGATGGGTTTGATGCTGCGGAATGTGCGGATGATTGCCATCTTTTTGATACCCAATCTGTTTCCACTTGTTTTTGCGGGTGCGCTCATTGGCTTTCTCGGTGTGGACTTAGATGCCGGTATTTCGATGATTTTTACCGTCATTTTTGGTATTTCTATTGACGATACGATTCACTTTTTATCCAGTTTCAATATCAATCGGTCAAAAGGAGAAAGCGTGGATAAAGCCTTGAAAACCACCCTTTTAGAGACGGGCAAACCTGTGTGTATCACGACCATCATCTTATTTTTCGGGTTTTTAGTGATGATTTTTTCTATTCACCCCCCCTCAGTCATTGTCGGAAAATTGATAGCTGTAACGTTGATTACAGCTTTGATGAGTGATTTGTTTATTAATCCGATTCTGCTGCGGTGGTGGATAAGAGATTAATGATGAAGTATGAATGATAAATGATGAATGTGAGGGATGAATGCCTTGACAAACAAACATGAGACATCCAGAATTTTCTAACAAAATAAATTATCACTTGAAAAGCGTCAAATATCCCAATTCCTTCGGGATTACTGGGTCTTACCTTTTAAATTAAATGTTACAAAATTCGGGATGATCCATGTTTGTCTATTTATACTGAGGGGGGTACTTCAAGTATTTACAAAGTATTCTTATAAAACTTTATCAATCCAATCATCAATTTCTCTCTTATCAGAATTGAAATTAACACCTATACCCGTAATGGTTTTGCCTGAAGTCAGATACTTATTGGCATATTTATTATGGATAATTTAGTGAAACCATAATGTGTTAAATTCTTTTTTTCAAGTAGTTATAAAATTAATCAAAACATATCCAAAAAATTGGCATAGTTATTGAAACTGATATAACACAGAAAGCAACCGTAAACAAATACCCTTATTGTTGCCGACTAATCTTGAACATTTCATTTTTTTATTCCCTTGAGCATATTAAATTTTAGAGAAAACTTTATGGCAACACATCACTGTCTCCTTTGGCTTTATGCTGATGGTACTTGATGAAAAGCCATAAAAACTAACGAAATCTTTACAATTTTAAGAGAAAACCAAGACCGTATTTTTTAACATAAAATGCCTAAATTTTAAACAGATGAACGGTCTAACAACAGCAGTATCGCTCAGTTCATGGGGAGAACAAAAAACACTAAAAGTTTTTGTTTGTGAAATCATTGATTCAAAATTAGATTTCATCGAGCTGAAAACAAGGAGATTACTTGACAAATTTCGTCGCAAAGAACCCATCCCAATGGGGGCTCATCAGTCCGACGACAACCGTACACTGCCTTC
>JAYTMI010000848.1:0-3550 GCA_043728625.1 Saprospiraceae bacterium
TGCCTGAATGTTATTCACGATAGAGCCTTTGATAAAGGTTTAATGACAATTACAACGGATTTTAAAGTAAAATTATCGAAAGACATTTTAAAGAAGAAACATGACAAAGAAATCCAAAACTTATTTATCCGATTTGAAAATCAACCTATTACACTACCAGATAGGTACTCACCGGACCCAAATTTTCTTAATTGGCACTTTATAAATAGATTTGAAAAATGAATGACATTGAAGCTGTTGAAGTTGAATATATAATATTTTCAAGATCTCTTGAAGTAATTCTTGTTTCAAACGGAACAAAAAAACGGATTGTATATCTTTACAATCATGAAGGCATTCATTACCGACTTTTTTATACACTTTTCGAGGTAATTGAGTTTTTTAAAAACGGCGGTGGAATAAGTATAAATTTTGAAGAGGATGAAAAAGTTGATGAATATTTAGAACAAATGGACTTGTTCAAATATAATTATTAATATCGCAATCAATTTGAAGATTATCTATTTGCAAATACAAAATTAGAGACAGCCAGTAGCAGCAGACATAAATTCGGGGAAATATATGAAGAGAATGGACTTTTTTATTTTAAACTGAATTTACAAGTACGTTTTAAGTAAAATAGAAGAGTCTTCGACGGTTTATACTAAGGGGGGTATCTTTGTAGAAAATGAGTGGCTAACGAAAATTTAACAACTCCCACTCCCAATAAACCCCTACCTTTGCACCACACTTACGACAAACGCTTGTTAGATGATTTCGGTCATTTATCAAGCGTTTGTCGTAAGTGAATCAATTTGGCAAGGTTTTCAAGGCATAGTTCAGCACAACCTTCAAAATATTATTATTATTCTTTACAATTTTTAACCAATAAACACATTACAAAACTTATTTTTTCTATGAAATCCCATCTATTGACACTCGCAATGGTGTTATTTTCAACTCTTTGTGCATACAGCCAACAGAACTGTGGCTGCAATCATGTTATCACCCAAAGCGGTATTTACACCCAAAGTACAACCCCAGGTACGTTTAACTTGAATGTACTAGCTGGACAAACAGTCTGTATCATGGCAGGGAATTACAATCTTTTGCGATTTAAAGGTTTTACAGGCACTGCATCACAACCCATTATATTTAAGAATTGTGGCGGTTTGGTGACGATCGGACATGGGACGTATTATGCGGCTTTAGACTTTCAAGGTTGTCGCTATTTCCGTGCGACGGGTACAGGCACCCCCTCAGTAAATTACGGTTTTAGGGTAGATTCAAGCGGTACATCAACGGCAGTGAGTATTGGGGCATTGAGTTCTGACAGCGAATTAGACCACATTGAAGTTGTCAAATCAGGTTTTGCGGGTATTATGGCGAAAACAGACCCCGGTTGCGAGCCAGCAACATGGCGTGAGAATTTTACGATGTACAATGTCAATATTCACGACAACTATCTACACGATACAGGTGCAGAAGGTATCTATGTCGGCAATTCGTTTTTTGGTGATGGTAGAACGTTTGACTGTGCGGGCGTTTCGACGAAGGCTTACCCGCATAATATTGTCAATCTAAAAATTCACCACAATATTGTCAAAAGAAGCGGTGCTGAGTGCATACAATATGCCTGTGCGCCCAACGCTCAGGTCTATTACAACGACCTTGACCATTGTGGCTTAGATCCTTTTGCGGCGTTCCAAAACAACGGGATGCAATGCGGTGGTGGGTCAGGAGGCAACTGTTTCAACAACCGCATCCGCAACGTGGGCGGCAGTGGATTAGCCATCATCGGGCATTTGGGTAACAACCGTTTTTTCAATAATCTGCTTGTTAACTGTGGCGGTGATGCTGTGTTTTGTGATGATTACATCGGTTCATTGAGCAATACGTACTGTGATTTCATCAATAACACCATCATCAACACGGGGCGCGATGCGTTTCGACTTTACAATCAAAACAATATCATTTTGTTGGCAAACAATATCATTGTTGGTGCGGGGCTTTCGACAAGTAGTGGTGTTGGTTTCAACTTTCAACAAGGCGCAACAGGCTCGCTATTGAACAATTATTACTCAAAACCAGCCAACATACCAGGTCTTTTTGCGGATACGGTGGACTATCGCTTGGCTGTCAATTCGCCGCTAATTAATGCAGGAGAAGATATGTCGGGCTTTGGTGTTATCTTCGACATTGACGGCAAGAGCAGACCGATGGGCGGTGTGTTTGATTTGGGTGCTTATGAATTTGACCCAACCATCATTGCACTTGAATTAATAGATTTTCAAGGTTTTGCTCAAAAAGAAGGCAATCATTTGACTTGGGCATTTGCGGATACAAAGGATTTGGATAGAGTGGAAGTACAAAAATCAAATGACGGTGTTCATTTTACCCCCCTCAGTATTTTGACAAATAAAGAGACAACAACGCCTGACAACGAGCCTTTAGACGTGACTTATTACCGTTTGTTGATGACGGAGATAAACGGAAAAGAGGCTTTATCGAAAATTATTGCTGTTAAACGCTTTGGTACTGAGGGGTCAAAAATAAAGGTGTATCCGAATCCTGTCAAGGATATTTTGATGATTGAGAATGCCGAAGGTAAAGACATTACGATTGTCAACGCTTTGGGTCAAGTTGTCAAAACAATTAAAAGACTCGATAGCATAGAACGGTTAAATGTGATGACATTACCCAATGGTATATATTTTATCAAAGTAGCGGAAGAAGTGGTTCGTTTTGTTAAAAAGTAATACTTCATACTGAGTAGATATTAAAACCCATTGACAAACATTTCCAAATCATCTTCCTCAACCAAACCCAGTTTTTTGCGCAAGCGATAACGGCTTTTGTAGACGCTCGATGATGAGATACCCAAAATATTCGCCATCTCATTGGCATCAAAACCAATTTTGAAGAGTGTTAAAAGGCGTATTTCTGCTGCGGACAGTTTAGGAAAAGCCGCAATGAGGTTATCAAAAAACTCTGGATAACGTTGTTCAAACAGTTTGCGAAAAGTCCGCCAGTCATCCGTTGTTAGAATCTTTAAGTTTTGGAATTTATCGTCTTGAACCGCTTCTAATTCCTTTTGGTTATTCGTCGTCAGCGTCATTTTTAATTCCTGAATCAGCAAGTCTTTGATATCAAGTTGTTTGTTGGACTCTTCTAAAGATATAATAGCGATTAGCCTTTTCGTAGTCAATTTGATAAAGGTTTTGGTAGTAAAACGACGTATCAATCATGGCTTTTGCCGAATCTAATTGATTGAGTTGCCAATAATTATTCGCCACAGCCGCTGGCACTCTTACTTTATAACTGTCAAACCCTCCGCGCCAACGAACAAAATGCCAAGCCTTAAGATGCCACATCGCCCAAACGGTAAGTGGAGTTGATTTTAATACACACTTTGTGAGCTTCTCTTAAACACGTCATCGCTGTATCATATCTATCACGCCGCAACAACACTTTACTGCGTAAGACTTTTGTAAAGGCAAAGACTGTATCGTGAGGAAACCACTGTTCATATAAATCAAGGTGTTTTAAAATGATAGAATCGGGCGTACCT
>JAYTMI010000849.1:0-3826 GCA_043728625.1 Saprospiraceae bacterium
AGGTCAGCCTTATGGCATCTCAAAATATGTCAGTTCTGAAATACTAAACCCTGTGGCTGCTACGGCGGTGAATCAAGGTTCGGGTTGGGCAGATAAAATTGTCGGCAATGCTTTTGTAGAAGTTGAACCAATTAAAAATTTGAAGTTCCGCACAAGCTATGGCGTGGATATAGCTTTCTACGGCGGCAATGGTTTCAGACCGATTTATTACCTCAATGCCGCCAATCGTTCAGATGTTACCTTGTACAGCCGCAGCCAAAACCGTGGTTTCTATTGGGTATGGGGTAATACCTTGACGTATAGCAAGACATTCAACAGCAAACACAATCTCTCAGCTTTGGTCGGTACGACAGCAGAGAAAAACCATGGTGAAAACGTCTCGGGCAGCGTTCAAAACATGCCTGTTTCCAATATCAAAGATGCTTCGCTCAACTTCGCATCTATACAAGCGGACCAGAATTTTTATGGTTATGAATACAATGCCGCTTTGTTGTCCTATCTCGGACGTGTCAACTATGATTTTGATGGCAAATACATCATTTCGGCACTCATGCGTATTGACGGTTCACCTAAGTTTGGTACAAACAACAAGTTCGGACGCTTCCCCTCAGTATCTGCGGGCTGGATTCTATCAGAAGAAGGTTTTTTGAAAGGTGTTACGCCGATTAACTTCCTGAAGCTACGCGCATCGTGGGGTATCAATGGCAATGACCAAATTGGCGATTTCCGTTATGTCTCAACCGTCGGCGGTGGACGTAATTACACATTCGGTACAGCCGATAAATTATACAATGGTGTCAGTCCCAATGCGATTGCCAACCCTGATTTGAAATGGGAACAGACCACGCAAACAAATATCGGCTTCGATGCCAAACTATTTAAACGTATAACTGTAACGCTTGATGTTTTCCAAAAAAATACATCGGGTATGTTGCTCGACATCAAAGTACCATCTTGGCTTGGTAACGGTGGTCCTGTTGGCAATATAGCCAAATTGGAAAACACAGGAGTTGAATTAGAATTAGGATTTGATAAGAAAGTAGGCGCATTGGCTTTCAATTTATCGGGCAATGTCTCTTATATTTCTAACAAAGTAACGGATTTAGGTCCCGACAAAAAGTTCTTAGGCGGTCAGACATTCAGTCCACAAGGCTTAGAGATTACACGGACTACTGTTGGACAGCCCATTGGTTTCTTCTATGGCTACCAAACGCAGGGTATTTTCCAGACCCAAGCAGAAGTCAACAGTTATAAAAACAAAGAAGGTTTAACGATTCAACCCAATGCCAAACCGGGCGACTTCCGCTTTGCAGACATCAACGGCGATGGCGTTATCAATGCCGATGACCGCACTAAAATTGGAGACCCAACGCCTAATTTGACGTATGGTTTCAATTTCAGCGTTGCGGCGCATGGTTTCGATGTGCTGTTGTTTGGTCAAGGTGTAAGCGGCAATCAAGTGTTCAAAGCCACCCGCCGTTTCGATTTACAAATGGCAAATATGACGGCTGATGCACTCGGACGTTGGACAGGTGAAGGCACTTCAACCACATATCCACGCCTTGTGATGGACGACCCGAACAAAAATTTTAGCCGCAGTTCTGACTTTTATGTTGAAAGTGGGGCGTATTTCCGCATCAAAACCTTGCAATTGGGTTACACCGTACCCCTCAGTATAATGAGGAAAATAGGCTTAACAAGGTTTCGTGTGTATGTTTCTGCCAATAATTTGGCAACATTAACGAAATACACAGGTTATGACCCAGAGATTGGCGGCGGCAGCTTCGGTGTTGATAGAGGATTTTATCCACAAGCACGTTCGTTTATGTTTGGGTTGAGCGCAGCGTTTTAAGGCTATTCTTAGATTATGATTAGTCCTTCAGAATTACAGAATAGCTATTCAAAACGATAGGCTATTGGCTCAAAATGAGTCATCAGTTATTAAAAACGATAAGCTATTGGCTCAAAATGAGTCATCAGTTATTAAAAACGATAGGCTATTGACTCAAAATAAATCATTAGCTATTCAAAACGATAGGCTACTGGGTCAAAATGAGTCATCAGCTATTCAAAATGATAAGCCATTGACTCAAAATGAACTGTTAAGCATCTTGAAAAAATAAATCTTTAAATCTAAAAGAAAGATAAAAATGAAAAAATATAGAATAGGTATTATTCTCATCGCCCTTTTAGGCACTGTGTCTTGCTCAAAAGACATCATAGATTTGAGTCCGCGCGGTACTAAGCTCGAAAGCAATTTCTACAAAACCGAAGCGGAACTGTTTCAAGGCTTGGTCGCTGCTTATGACCCACTCGGTTTTGCGACCAATTTGACCATGAAAACAGGTTTGCTCAATGCCGCCAGTGACGACACACACGCAGGTGGTTCAGATGCGTCTGACCAACCCAATTGGGTGGCTTATGATAAATTCACGATGGACCCCAATTTGGGACCGCAAGCGGGTTTATGGTCTAAAAACTACGTCGGTATTTATCGCGCCAACTTGGTGATTGAAAAAGCCGAAGGTGCAGTATTAGGCTTAACAGCCGATAAAAAAGCCCGTTATGTTGCGGAAGCGAAGTTCTTAAGGGCTTATTTTTACTTCGACTTGGTACGCTGGTTTGGTAATGTACCACTCATAACGGTCACGCCCGGTGCAGATGCTATCTACAAGCAGACGCAAGCAACACCTGCCCAAGTCTATGCACAGATTGAAAAGGACTTGAAAGAAGCCGTTGCGACAACACAACTACCCGAGACAGTACCAGCGGCTGAATTGGGACGCATCACGAAAGGCGCGGCTAAAGCACTGCTTGCTAAAGCGATTTTGTTTCAAAACAACACCGCACGGATGGGTGAAGCGGCGACGCTTTTTGAAGAGGTGATTAACTCAAACGTCTATGCGCTTGAAAAAACGTTTTCGGATATATTCAAGCCTGACAACAAGTTTGGCAAAGAGTCTATCTTTGAAATCTATCATTCAGGCAACCGTCAAGGCGACTGGGGCTTTGGTCCAGATGGCAACGAAGGCAATATTGATGTGCAGTTCTGCGGAATGCGTGATTATGTGGGACCGACTTATGGCACAGGCTGGAGTTTCTGTCCTGTTTCATTGGATTTGGTCAACTTTATGAAGACTGACCCCCGTTTTGATGCGACGATTATTGATGGCAAAGCCCTCAAAGCATCGGGTGCATCTTATACTGTGGGGTATCAGAACACGGATTATTTTATGAAAAAGCTGGCACCTTTGGCTAAATTCAAAGCCACTTCGGGCGAACCTGCCTTAAATTGGCCTTACAATACCATCGAAATCCGCTTGGCTGATGTCCTCTTGATGGCAGCGGAATGTTTCAATCGCAGTGGTAATGATGCTAAGGCACAGACTTATTTGAACCGTGTCCGCACACGTGTCGCATTGGCTGCCAAGACATCCACTGGCGCAACATTGCTCCAAGACATTTATGATGAACGCCGTATCGAGTTGGCTACTGAGGGGGTGCGTTTTTGGGATTTGCTTCGCACAGGTAAAGCTGCTACCGTTTTAGCTGGGCAAGGCTTTAAAGCCAATAAACATGAGTATTTGCCGATTCCACAAAGCGAAATGGATATTATGCAAGGTGCATTTAAGCAGAATCAAGGGTATTAATTAATTGCTCAGGTTCGGGGAACTTCGAAAGTTCCCCGAACCTCGATAACACCCCCCTCAGTATTTTCAATAAAAACAATTAAAATAATCAGTCTAAATTTATGATTATGAAAAAGATACAGTTCCTAAAATACATCGTTGCCATCGCTTTCATGGTAACATTCATGGCTTGCGAG
>JAYTMI010000850.1:0-2025 GCA_043728625.1 Saprospiraceae bacterium
CCAATCCTTCATTTGTAACAGCACATTTTGTTGACCAATCGAGCGATTGGTTGTACTCTTCAGGAATGTCAAATTCTTCTAAATCAATGGTAATAAGTAAAGGTATTTTAATCACAATATGATAGTGGATAATGGTTAATGGTTAATGGATAGTGGATAATGCCTTATAAAATTATCCACTATCATCTATCCATTAACAACTTATTTAAAAAGAAGATATATAAAACTCAAAACCTCTTTTGCTAAAACCTTTACTCGGAAGTTTTTAAAATGTAAACTGGGACGACAATTTGCCTCCAATACTTTGATTGTCAATTTATTACGTTCAGAAAACTTAACGAACTCTGTATCAAAAAGAAACCCTTTTATGGTGGTTGTCAAAAAGATGTATTTACCAACGGCATTAAAGGCTTTAAAACCCGCTTGCGTATCTGTTGCTTTTAAACCTAAAAGGTTTCGATTGAAGAAGCGTTGTGTTTTAGTCAATTGTTGCCTAAAAAAGGGCAAATGTGTGAGATATTCACTGCCTCTGTCGGCTAAAACAACATCAGAATATTTGAGTTCAGGGAGAGCCTGTAACAGCAAATCCGTTCCGAAAGGAAAATCCCAATCGCAGTGCATAAATATTTCTGCCTCCTCTTCCACTTGTTGTAAACCATAACGAATTGCATATCCCTTGCCTCGGTTTTCTGGATAACTATGAAAAAAAACAGAACAGTTAAACCCCTCAGTATTTACCACATTTTTATTTGGAAAAATGCCCGCACGCGAAGAACCATCATTCACAAAGTGAAAAGTCCAACGATATTTTGTTTCAACCTTTGCAAGGTGTTGACAATAAAGTAAAGACTGTTTCCACCAATCTTTCGGCGGATTATAGACAGGCAACACAACAGCAACAATAGGTGTTGTGACTAAAAGCGGCTCATTAAACCTCCCTTGTTTAAAACTTTTTCTTGAACCTTGGCTACTAATTAATACATTCATTCTCAATGTTTTATAGTTAATTTGCTAATTTTCTTTATAAAAAACTGCCCTTCCTCAATGATTATCCAAAACATGGGTAAAAGAGCGAAAAGAGGTCTCAAATAATACTTTCTATCAAATGCTTTTAGAAAAGGCAATGCTAAATCAGAGCAAACAATCGCAACCCAATAGAAGCAGATGATAAAAAAAATGGTCATTGCTTTTGTCGTCGTCCCATTTTGTTTATGAAAAAAATACCATATCAATAGACCTGTCGAAGCCATTAGATAGGTAGCAGATTCTGCTGCACGATTAAAAACAACTACCCAAAGCAGCAAAAAAGCCAAAAAGTAAGCACGCCTTTCAGTTGTTAAAGAGCTTCTTTGCAGCCACAAAATAAGCCAATAAACCATCAGCGTCAATACGCCAAAACCCATTACAAAAGGCTCAATTGAAGTTGGTAAGCCTAAGGTTTGCGTCATAAAACCTACCAACGAGAAAGGTTCTGATATAACATCCCCCCTCAGTAAATTAAGCCAATCGGTATAATATTTTGCCAATTCTGACGGACTCACGAATAACAAAGGCGATAGCGAAATCAAAAAAGTAAATACAATTCCTTGTATTATACTGCGCCCAGATTTTGGATACAAAACAGCGAGCAAACTCGTTATCGCACCAAACCCTTTGATACAAAAATTAAATACAGCCGATAACACGGCTTTCGTGGGTTCATGTCGTTCAAAAAAAATAAAGGTTGCCATCATGCCTGTGGCTATCAAGATATTGGTTTGGACATGAAGTACATTTTTTGAAAGTTCAAAAACCGACAAAAGCATCAGCCAAACAACCCAACGCTTGTCTAAACCAATATGCGTTATCGCCCATAAAAAAGCGATGGTTGAACCAAAAAGCCAAACAAATAAGTCGATCGGTGTTGGAAGAAGCGCTATTGGTGAAAACAAAACGGCAAAAACGGGATGGTATTGAAATAAATCATAATGCTCGGTCGGATAAGCTGTATAAAGAGATTGATGCTGCGTTAAATGACTATAAGAG
>JAYTMI010000851.1:0-8025 GCA_043728625.1 Saprospiraceae bacterium
CCAAAAGAAAAATAACTTCATTGCTCAATTAATTCCTTATTCTTCACTTCCTAAAAAGTGTTCTCGTTCTATCCCTATTTGTCAATGAACTCTTTGGAAAACAACAACTTGCTTGCTACTATCTTACTCTCTTCGGATACTAAGTGAGTCGTTGTTTTCGCTATATTTTTAACTTTCTTCAAAGCTATTTTTCAATCAAATTTCCGTCTTTTTCTAACGGGTCGCAAAGATACGATTGTTTTTCTTTTCAAAGAATTTTATCAAGTTTTTTTAAACTTTTTTTTCTCAACGCTTTATGAAGTTTCGATATAAATAGATATAAATAAAAACCTCCAGCACTTCGAAACCCCTTGAAAACAACCGCCTTCCTTCGAAAGCGACGCAAAGATAGAACGTCATTCTCACTTGCGCAAGCCTTTTCTTAATTTCTTTTTAGGGGAGATTGCTTTTTAAGCACTCAATTTTACATAAATAATTCATAATCAACATTTTAGATTGATTATTTATTTTCAAAAAAACATTCAAATAAAGGAATTCATTCAAAATTCCTAAAAGAATAGCCCATTAATATTGAATACTCTCAATTATCAAAACATCATCGCTTCGGTACACTATTAAACAATACCAAATACAATAAAGTCATTTTCATAGGGAAAGATACTGAGGGGTCCAATTCATCTTCTATTATCCAATCTCTTGGGTCATTTTCATAACGCGTTATAACACGAAAGTAGCCACGCTTACTATCATCTACAAGCCATTCATTCCAGTTGTTTCCAAAACGGCAGGTGAGTTCAAGACTGAACTTGTTATCCGTCACGCGCCATTGCCTTGGATCGTTCGTCCAGATCATTTGTGCGGATACCGTTTTGTTCTCCCCTCGGGTCTCCCACTGCGTTAAGTCCTTTTGCCATTTCGTTTTGATGTTTCCAGAACGGTCGCCCATTCGGTAACTCCATTGCGTCCAATCGTCAGGATGTTGCCAAGTCATCGTCAAGTTGCCCGCCGAGCCGTCAATGCTGTCCACGTATATATCCCAATCCACAAACGCATCATTGAATCGTGCAGAGAAACTCGTCAAGGTCTGTGCCGATAGGTTTTGGAACAAAGGCAGCAACAAGAGGAAAGCTATTCTTTTCATATCAACGTTTTTAAACTTAAAATAAAAACTGGCAATGATACCATATATATATGTGTCACTATCGCACTCGACTCAAACCCGATTTCGCTTTTGCATGAAGTGCGTCGGCATGGTCGTCGGGATTCAAAGCGAGGCAATACTTAAAAAACTCACGCGCTTTCGGCTTTTGATTTGATGACTCATAAATCAAACCCAATTGCAAAGCCGCATTACAAGCAAAATAGAACTTTGTATCCTTCCCATTCTGAATCGTCTTATCATAATAAGGTATGGCATCGTTGGGTTTTTTCAACATTTGAAAGATACGACCCATTCTATACGAATACTCCAACTTCTGAGATATGTCGCTAAAACTGTTCTCGTTCTTAGAACTCAAAAAATTATAAGCCTTTTGATAATAGCCACCGTCGAAATATAAACGTGCTCTTAACAGAGTTGGCTCTGGTGCCGCTCCCGATTTCGCTTCTTTCAAAGCATTCTTGTCGCCACCGACATCTGCACGTCCCATTGTCAACGCACTCAACATCCAACCTTTGTAATCTTTCCACGCCCCCCTCAGTAAATCCTGCCATGCGAGGCGTTGATAAGCCTCCTTAATATAGTTGCGGCCTTTGAACTGTGTCGTAAAACGCCTTAGATAAACATCGGCATCACCATCGCCCCGATACATTTTAGACAAGCCCAACATATAATCGAGGTAAGGAAATGCCAAATAAGCTCCACCCGTTGGACGATTTTGTAGTATCTCAATCGCTTTATCGTTGCGTCCTGTCCGCATGGCAACATTTGACAGAGCAAAAGCGGCGAGCATATTCTCTTTCGGTTTCAACTTTGGGGTATTCACAATCGCCCAAGCACTTTCATTTTCATTATTCAGATGCAGCATCAAAAAAGCGTACATGACAATGGCTTCTTGTTCAAAAGCGAAATCGTTGTTTTTTGCGTAGCGAATGACCTCTTCTATTTCGTTTTGCCCTTGTTCAGTAGTACCTTTCATACCTGAAACCAATTTCAAACCCCATTTATAATTATCTGGAATGGAACCCACTACGGCATGTAGCACACCCAAACTCATTTTATTAGGCATAAACGTAGGAAATTTCTTCTGATTTCGTTCCAATTGCTCAAAAGCGGTACTCGTGGCATTGAAAGCCGCTAAATAATCGCCAAATTTCGCTTTGTTCATCGCCCACAATAACCGGACTTGCGCCTGCGTGAAAAGATAGTACGGCGAGCCACTATCGCCCCCCCTCAGTATATCGAGCCTTTTTTCCTCGTTTCTTGACAAACGGTCATAATCCAATTTTTCTTCACCGACAAAAACACGGAGACAATCCACATAGTTTTCCACATAATAAGACATCAAATTGTCTGGTTCAGCTTGGCGAAGTTGAGCAATTTGCGCTGCTGCCTCCGACAGACGCAAAGCCATCGCTTTTTCATAGGCGGAACGAACCAATGGGGAGAATTCAAAATAGCCTGATGCTTGTACGTTATGAACAATCAAAAAAATAAAGCTGGTTAAAACGGCTTTTAAAACGGTCATATTTTTAGTTTTATGCAAATTAAAACGACAAAGTTACAAAAAACGACATATTCCAGTCTCTGATATCTTCCAACCCTTCTAATATTCAAGGTGGTTTGTACTATCAATCATCATTTCCTTTAACTACTTTTGCACCATGCAAGTTGCCATTTATAGCAAAGTCCTTCATCCAGAAGATTTACCTCATGTGCAAGCCCTCTTTGATGCCCTGCATACTGAGGGGGTCAACACGTATATATATGAGTCCTATTTTGAGCAGATAAAAGACAAAGTGACCTTCAAACGTGATGTTGCTCTTTTTCAGTCTTATCTTGATTTCAAAATTCATGCTTTCGATTACGTCATCACACTGGGTGGCGACGGAACTATTTTGGACGCTATCACCCTTGTACGCGATTCCGATGTGCCGATTATGGGTATTAACCTCGGTCGGTTAGGTTTTTTGGCGAATATCAACAAAAACCGCATTGAAGAAGCCATACAAATGCTCATTCAAGGGCAGTTCAGCGTCGAATGGCGGCGGCTTCTGCATCTCGAATCCAATCTGCCCATTTTTGACGATGTGCGTTTCGCCCTCAATGATTTTACTATCCTGAAACGCGATACGAGTTCGATGATTACGATTCATACCTATCTTAACGGTGCGTATCTCAATTCTTATTGGGCAGATGGCTTGATTGTGGCTACGCCAACGGGTTCGTCGGGTTATTCATTAAGTTGCGGTGGTCCGATTGTTTTTCCTAATTCTGGTAATTTTGTGATTACGCCTGTTGCACCGCATAACCTCAATGCCCGCCCTGTTGTCGTCAGCGACGGTTCTGTCATCAGTTTTGAAATTGAAGGAAGGGCAGATAATTTCCTTTGTACCCTGGATTCACGCTTTGCAGTCGTCAATGCCGATTTTCAACTCGCTGTGCGTTGTGCTGATTTTACCGTTAAACTCGTTCAACTTCATGGTGATACGTATTTGAAAACATTACGGGAAAAGTTGTCTTGGGGTTTAGATGCGCGGAATCATTAATCTATAAGGTGTTAAAGTCTTGGATTTAGGCATAAAAGTTAGCTTTTTAAGCAAAAATACTGAGGGGGTAATTTTTAAATAATTAAATTTGTCAAAAAATAAAATAGTACAACATGACAAAGGAAATGACCATAGTAATCAATGAAGACGATGAAAATGTCTTATTAGAGATTTTTAAACGATTTAAAGTTAAAATCAAAGACATTCGTTTGACGAGTGACCAACAAATCATTAGAGAAAACCTGCGCCAAAAATATGTGGCTACGGGTGAATGGGAAGATATGAGTTTGGAAGACAAAGAGGATGCCGTTTTGAATGAGCAAATTACATTGTATGAAGCTAAACCAAAGGTTGAAATGGATAAAGTTTTGGATTATCTTAAATCAAAAATTGCCACCGAATGATTACAATTGCCAATGAAAAATTTTGGAAAGACGTGAGAAAACTTAACAATCGCCAAGTCATGCAAGATATTGTTGATGCCATCGAAAACGTTCAAAACGCTGCTAATTCACAGGATATTAGAGAGCTAAAAAGGCTTAAAGGAGCAAAAGCTTATCGAATCCGTATCGGTGATTATCGCATTGGTATCACAATTAATAGTGATAACGTTGAATTTATCACTGTCGGGCATCGAAAGAATTTTTATAACTTTTTCCCTTAGAAACCTTAATCAAACCGCCAAATACTGAGGGGGTCATGCCGCCCCAATTTTCCGATAATTCCGATATTCCCCAATCCGCCAGCCTGTCAATCGTTCAATAAATCGAGAAAAATGTTCTTTTGCACTCAATTGTCTTTTAGTCGGGTCAAACGAAAATTGCCAGTTTAAGGCATTGATGCGCCGTTGCATAACGGTCGGATGTGTACCTTCAAACCGTTCAAGGTCGTCAATTTGTGTATAATCAAATTCGGCTACGTCTGGGACACGTATTATCACTTCTTCTTCTGTATGCCATAAACGATTCATAATCAATTGCTTGCGTTGTTGTGCTTGTGGGTGTCTGACCCAACCGTAGTGATAGACATAAGCATCAACTTCCCGAACTTTTAGTTTTTGATTGTTTTTCCTAAAACCTTGTGCATCACGATATGACCGAATGGTTTTATCATTTTTAATGATACGTACCTCGTGGCGATACCATGCCCGTGAAGTGCCTATGTAGTCATAAGAGCCGTAAAAATGCTTATACTTAAAAAGTAACCCCTCAGTATCTGCATCATTTTGCCACTTTTCCATAGCCGTTTTCACCGTCGGCAAAAATTTTTCATGCAAACATTCGTCTCCTTGAATATAAATGCACCAATCGGCATCGTCGCCAACGGCATCAAAAGCCTTGTCGGTTTCAACGGCTAAGACGGCACCGCCTTCTTTTAAGGTATCGTCCCAAACGGTTTCGACGATTCTAATTTTTTGATTATCAATGCTTTGTACCAATTCCAATGTCTCATCATCGGACTGCCCGACAGCGACAACGACATAATCGCACAAAGGCAAAATGGAGCGCACCGCTTCAATAATCGGATAATCTAATTTAACGGCGTTTCTGATAAAGGTAAAACCTGCTACTTTCATTGCGTTTCTATTCACTATTTTTGCCGCAAGATAAGGTTAATGGTGAATGGTGAATATGGTAATGGTGAATATTATAACATTTACCATATTCGCCATTCATCATTCACCATTAAATTATTCACCATTACCATATTCACCATTCACCATTAAAAGATGCAAACAATTTCAAAACTTTTTAAATATATCCGCAACTACAAACCTTATGTTGCGCTCAATATTCTGTGCAATATTTTGATGGTTTTCTTTAACCTCGTGAGTATTCCGATGTTGATTCCATTTCTCCAAATATTATTGGGGCAAACAATACCACCGACACAAAAGCCTGATTTTCAATGGAATATCAAAGCATTGACAGATACTTTTTACTATCAATTGGGGCATGTCATTGAACAATATGGCAAAGAACGGGCATTGATTTATGTCTGCATCGCTATCGTTGTTTTGTTCTTTTTCAAAAATCTTTTTCGCTACCTCGCTTTGTATTTCATTGCGCCTTTACGCAACGGTGTTGTACGCGATATACGTCAAGCTCTTTTTGACAAAACGCTGCGACTACCCCTCAGTTATTTCAGCGACGAGCGCAAAGGCGACCTCATCAGCCGCGTCACCGCCGATGTTCAAGAAATTGAATACAGCATTTTGCATGTGTTGGAAACGGTTGTCCGTGAGCCGTTGCTGATCATTGGAGCCATGTCGTTGATGGTTTATATTTCGCCTACTTTGACGGGTTTTGTCTTCATTTTGCTTGGTTTTACAGGGTTTATCATTGGTGGCATTGGCAAATCATTGAAAAAAGAATCGTCTGCTTTGCAAGAAAAATTGGGTTCAATGGTCTCTGTTTTGGACGAGGCTTTGGGCGGTTCACGGGTCATTAAGGCATTCAATGCAGAGGGTTATCAACGCCAAAAATTTGGCTTAGAAAACAACGGGTATCGCAATTTATTGATGAAACATTACCGCAGAAGAGAATTGGCTTCGCCGACAACGGAATTTCTCGGTATTGCGGTTGTGTGCGTCTTGATTTGGTTTGGATTTAAACAAGTCGTTTCGGCAGAGCTGACGCCACAATCGTTTTTGGGATTTCTCTATGCTTTTTTCACTGTTATTGAACCAGCAAAGGCGTTTTCGGCGGCATCCTATAATATACGTAGAGGTGCGGGCGCATTGGCACGTATTGAGGAAATATTAAATGCGGAGGAGACGATTGTTGACCCAGCCCCCAACCCCGGAGGGGAGATGATGCAACCCGACCCCAAAGAGGAGATGATGCAACCCATCTCCCCTCTAGGGTCGGGGGCTGGGGGATTTCAACATCAAATTGAATACAAAAACGTTTCTTTTTATTACCGTGAAGCGGAAAAACAGATTTTAGCGAATATCAATTTGACGATTGAAAAAGGAAAAATCGTTGCGCTCGTCGGTGCATCAGGTGCGGGAAAGTCAACGATAGCCGATTTATTGCCTCGTTTTTATGACGTTACTGAGGGGGCTATTTTGATAGACGGTGTGGACATTCGAGATTTGAAAGTGAAAGACCTGCGTTCGCTCATGGGCATTGTGACGCAAGAGGCGGTTTTGTTCAATGATACAATTTACAACAATATTGTATTTGGTTTAGAAAACATTGATTATCAACAAGTTATTATGGCAGCAAAAGCGGCTAATGCGCATGATTTTATCAAAAATACTGAGGGGGGCTACCAAACGAATATTGGCGACAGAGGCATGAAACTAAGCGGTGGACAACGGCAACGCCTAACTATTGCTCGGGCTTTGTTGCGTAATCCAGATATTTTGATACTCGATGAAGCGACTTCTGCCTTAGATTCTGAAAGTGAAAAATTGGTGCAAGCGGCTTTGATGCAATTGATGACTGGCAGAACGGCACTCGTCATTGCGCATCGCCTTTCGACGGTACAACATGCAGACGAAATCATTGTGTTGCGTGAAGGTAAAATCATAGAACGAGGAACGCATGACGCGCTTATTCAACTTGGTGGTGAATATCGCAAATTGGTGGAATTGCAGGGTCTGAGTTGATGGTTATTGGGGAATTGGTTATTTGCATAAACCAATAATCAGTAACCAATTAAACCCGTGCCGAAGCTAAAGGCTGCGGTTCAATTTTATGACTTTCTGTAATTTCTAATTGAACAAAAAAGTCAGTACCTTCATTTTCAATGGTTTCAAAAGTAATTGTTCCACTGACAGATTGAATAATATTTTTTGTAATCAGCAAACCGATACCTGAACCATAGACTTTTGTGGTAAAATTAGGACTGAAAATTTTGTCCTGAATATCTTTTGGAATACCCGACCCATTGTCGCTGATTTTGACGACGGCTGTATTGTTTTCACGATAAAGATTGATACTAATGATGCCTTTTCGATCAGGAGGAATGGATTGAATGGCATTTTTTATCAAATTATTGAACGCACTGGTCAATAGAGCACGGTCAGCATAGACCATAAATATTTCGCTTGGCATTGTTAGCTTTACTTCTAAATTTTTGCCCTCGTTATTGTGTTGTGCAAAAAGTTCAGCAACAGATTGCACCAAATCGTTGAGCGGGAAGCTGACATTTGTCGCTTTGTTGGGCATCCTTGCAAATGAATGGAATTCATTAACGATGTTTTCAAGACTGGCAATTTGTTCCAAAAGCACCCTGTTAGAGCGCGAAGTATATTCCACCATATTTTCATTGCCTTGCAAACGCATCATTTCAAGGTGTTGCACAACG
>JAYTMI010000852.1:0-2082 GCA_043728625.1 Saprospiraceae bacterium
TTTTAAACGGAAAAGTAATGTTTGTATTGACTTCTTTACCTTTTTCATCGCGTCCTTTACCCGCTTTAGCTTTTATGCGAATATCCGTTTGTTTAAAATCGCCTGAAAAAGCAATATCCCCTTCACCAATACCCACACCATAATAAAGCGGATTGTCCGTACTCGTTGTATTCAAAAACAAGAAGTTTTTGCTATATGCGTTCAGCCTTAAGCCAAAATCTTTAAAACGATTGTGTGTCAAACCACCTTGAATCGTTGCTATGTTGCCAAATTTATCATAAATTTTGGCTCCCGATGCGTCGAACATGGTATTCGTAATTTTGACTGTTTCATCCTTGACAAGGATAGGGATTTTTAGATAATCCACCGTCACTTCCGCATCGCGCAAGCGCAGACTCCCCTCAGTATTAATGGCTTTCAGAGGACCTTCAACATGTACCGAACCATCAACACGCCCTTTGAAACCTGATGCACCCTCCTCAATCAATAATTGCAAAGTTTTGAACGGAAAACTCGTCAAACCAATATTAAAATCAATAGAATTAGCCAAATGTTTGCCCGATACTGAGGGGTAGTAATTGCCATCAATCAAGACTTTTGAGGTATCGTTGATAAGCGAAACATTGGCATGAATCGGTTCTTTCAGTGACGTTCCCAAGGCTTCAATGCGCAAAACACCCCTATTTTCACCTGAAACCATAAAGGTATCGAGCATCGCTGTGGCACCAAAGTTTTCTAATTTGAAAATATCTTCGACGGCTGCATAAATCTTGTACTTACCCCCAAAAACAAACCGTTCATCGTCTAATTGTCTATTTAGAAAACTAATGTCAAAATTATCTAAAAACGCACTCAAACCTCTATTTCCTGCCGAACGAATAGAGACCGTCCGGTCGTCATTGCGCATATCAAAACTGCCTATTTCAAGCCTATCTTTACCAATTAATATGAAATTATCCTTGTCAATCTCCCAAAAATCGCCAAAAATCTTCAACCGAGAAAGAGCTGTAGATACAAAAGAGAGCTTATAAGAAGAGTCTTGAGGCATCAAAAGAGCATTCAATTCAACCGTATCCAAGCCCAATGCTGTTGAAAGATTATAAGAAGTTAAACCAAACTGAACAGTATCGGCATTGACAAGATTCATAAAAGTCAATTGTCGAAAATCCTGACCACCAGCTAATTTTATGGCTGTTGTATTCAAATCCCAGCTGATAAAATCTTTTTCTGAACGACCAACAGAACCAAATTCAACGATTTTTATATCGCCATAACGATGTGTTTCGGGCGTGACAATGCTCCAATAATATTCATCTTTTGTATCATCAAATGAGCCTTCTATTTTTATATTTCGTAACGTGTCTAACTTTTTATCAAAAAGTTTAGTTAGGTTTTTTGTATCGTTGACAAAAATATCAAAGTCAAAATTTTGCTTCGGGCGATCAACAATTTGCCCATTTTGAATAAAAAGCGTTTTTTGAGGCATTATGCCTAAATCAGAGGCAAGACGAGGATGAAATTTGGCAAATTCATATTTAAAAGCATCTGGTATTTGTTCGAGTGAAAAAACACCATCAAGGTTTACAGTCAATAACTCTGAGTTGATTGTGAATTTTTTAGTACCCTCATCCAGTCCATTAACAATATTCGGAATTGATTTTACAACAAGTGTATCAATCTTATAATTTTCAGATTTATCCTTGATAATCAATAAGTTATGTGCATCAATTGTCCCCGCAATATTTGTCAATTTGTCACCAGTTAAATCCAAATTAACTTTACCACTCAAGGCAAAGTCCTCTTTCATCAAATTGAGTTTTTGGAAGTCTAATCGGTGAATTTCGGATTTGAATTTATAAACGGGAAGGTCATTAGAGAAATCAACAGAACCATTAAACACAAAATCTACATTCGGGTCTTTGCTTTCAAAATTGCCACTAAACTGTTTATGACTCAATTTACCCATCAAATTGAGGTTGCGATAATCATAGTTTTTATATTGAAAATTATCAACAACCGCTACAAGGTCAAGAGACATCTTGTCTCTCGAAAACCCAGCCCCCCTCAGTATTTCGGTCTTTA
>JAYTMI010000853.1:0-1976 GCA_043728625.1 Saprospiraceae bacterium
CCACCTTTTCTCATGCACAAGAGGATTTAAGAAGCATTTTTTTAGATAAATCTAACAACGCCGCAGAGGTTGCAGGTAGTTGTTATTTCCACATGAACGGCAGAGATGTCTATAAATATGCTACGCAATGGCTACCAAAAGTCATTGAAAAGGCTTTGAAAAAAGCTAATCTGTCTATTGAGGATATTGACATGTTTCTGTTTCACCAAGCCAATGCTAAAATGTTAGAAGCCATTGCTAAGAACTTAGGACGTTTATATGGAAAAGAATACTCTTTCTTTGAAGGAAAAGTGCCGAGCACTGTTCAGTTTTTAGGCAATACATCTGTTGCGACGATTCCAACTATGCTGGATTTGGTTTTGAAAAATGAATTAGGCGATTATGGTATAAAAAAAGGACAAAAGGTCGTTATGGCTTCCGTTGGTGCGGGTATGCACTGCAATGCTTTGGTGTATCAATTTTAGGGTTTTGTATGTCTATTTATGTTCGGAGTACTTTCAAAGTACCCCGAACATCGTGTCTTACCACCCCTCAGTATTTTCTTGGATTTTACACCTTTTCTGACCATTTTTCAAAGCTGATCTCCAATCCTTTCCATTACCTCTTGCGAACTAATCACAGGAAAAACCTCGAAGTCAACAATGTCCGCCCAATTTGCTATCCATTTGTCTATCAATGATTTATCTTCTGTTTCCATAAAAGGTTTACTCACATTTAGCAGGATTTGATTTAACAAAATACCGTCTATATTTTTTGGATTTAGGATTCATACATCCTTCTAAATTTAAGATTTCTACTTTTCTGAAATCAATCGGTTGCCCTTCGCTTTGCATAGCGATAAAACCGGTTGACAAGAGCTTACCGTCTTGTTTAATTTTAGGATCATAACCATTTGCGACACCGCCGCCTATTTGAGGTTTAGAATATTGCAAAACCGTATCGCCATTGATGATATGAGTAATAAGTGAATCGCCCAAAACAATCATTTCCGCGCGCACCCACTGTTCACCTTCATAGGTTTTTGAAGTAGATTCAATGCAATGACGCGGGTCAATTTTGCCTTTATAGACGACATCCGTTCCAGGCGAACACATATTACCCGTTGGACGTGGTTTGCCATCGCCTAAACCTGCCAACAATTGAAATTCGACGGAAATAGGCCAATCTTGTTCTTTCGGCATGGTGCGTGGGTCTTGCGAATGAAACATAATGCCACTGTTTTTATTGGTATAACTTGGCGCATCTTTACGCCATTCGCCTACAAAACGGTATTCAACAATAAGTTTGTAAAATGAAAACGGCTGATTGTAATATAAATGCCCATACCGATTTCTAAATGAGTCGTATTGGTCATAACGGACTTTCATGAGTCCATCTTCTACGCGAAAAGTATTGCCATAATTGTCACCCACATCGTGGTGGTGAATTTTAACTGTCCAGTCTTTTATGTCCTTGCCATTGAATAGGGAAACCCATTCTTCTTTGTCAGCTTTGTTTTTTACAGTTGCGCAACTTGTAAATATTAAAAGGAGTGTCCAAAACAGCCCAAAGGTTGCTTTTTTGTTGGAGATAATGTCTTTCGTCATGTTTTTGCTTTTTAAGATGAAGCAACAAAGTACGAAAGATATCTAAACAAGTCCTTCAATTCTTAAGTGTTCTACCATTTTTTTTGTTGGTTTTATTGAGGGGGTCAATTTTTACATCCTTCATAAAAACCTCGATGGGTGATGACTTTATCCTTGCCTATAGTTGCAGGTAAATTAGAATTGGGTATGCGCGTAAAAGTGTTACCACCGTCTGTCATGTATTGTATAACCATACCGAGACTATCAGGGTCTGCCAAGTAAATAGCATTATTGTCATCGTAGAAATGTAGTAAGTCGGGAAATGTATGCGGTTTATAAGGCAAATCTTGCCATGTATTCGTTTCGATAACGGCATCAGGGCTTTCTTTGCCCTCATGCCGTTGTGCTTTA
>JAYTMI010000854.1:0-2426 GCA_043728625.1 Saprospiraceae bacterium
GGTCACTTTTACTTGAGCAACTGTATTCAGATTTATCATACCTGCCAATACAGTTTCGCCTTTGGCTTTAGTATCGGGCTTGCTTTCGCCTGTGAGAGCGGCTGTGTTGAAAGAAGCTGTTTCAGATAATAATTCACCATCTAAACCCAATTTTTCACCCGATTTTAGTTGAATAATAGCACCAATGCTGACCGTTTCGGCTTTTACGGTTTTGGCTTGATTGTTTTGCAAAATCGTCACTTCGTCTGGTCGCTGGTCGAGCAAAGATTTGATATTGGCTTTGGCTCTTTTGACCGCCAACGTTTGAAATACTTCACCAACAGCATAAAACAACATAACTGCAACGCCTTCGGGATATTCACCAATGGCAAATGCACCAATTGTGGCAATGCTCATCAGTAAAAATTCGGAAAATATTTCACCTTTCCCTATACTTTGAATAGCTTCTTTAACAACAGGAAAACCGACTGGAATGTAAGCCACAACATACCATGCAATGCGAACCCAACCCGTAAACCAATTTTGAGGGAAATAATTATCTATTAAAATGGCAATAAATAGCAAAATCAAACTGACAATGGAAGGTAAAAACATTTTAAAAGTGCTGTCGGTGCCACCCGAATGGTCGTGTCCGTCATCGTCACCGTGTTCATCGTGGTCGTGACCGTCCCCCTCAGTATGACCGTCTTTTAAGAGTTCTTTTGCACCTGCATTGGTATAAATTTTTTCTTCCAATGTGCAGCAAATTTGCTTGCCGTCTTTATCGTAAATATGTCGATGTTGCATTTTTAAATTTTAAATTTAACAACAGTTATGACCTTCTTGGATAGGCGGACATTTCACGTTCCCATAACTGCAATACACACAACAATCGCCATGTTTAGGTTTCAAAACTTGCTTACAATTTTCACATTCGTAAAAATATTGACAAGCATCTGTCGGCATGGTTTCATCTTTTTGATGTCCGCAGTTTGGGCAAGTAATTGTTGATTGCAAAACAACATTTACTTGTTTCGAGGTTTTTACGGTTGCCGAAGTACCCCCCTCAGTATTTCCGAAGATTTTGACCTTCAAAGTATCAAAAAATTGGCTGAAATTATTTTGTTTCATTATGATATTATTTTATGATTTATGGCTTTGTAGCCGGTTGAATTTATGGCTTTTATAATGTCGTTTACAGTTGTCTGTTTATCGTCAAAGGATACTATCGCATTGCCTTTATCGTATGAAACAATTACTTCTGTAATGCCTTTCAATTTGTTAATTTCTGATTTTACATGATGTTCGCAACCCGTACAAGTCATGCCTTCTATCTTAAATTCAACTTTTTGAATGGTCATCGTTGGGGTTACAACGGTCTGATTTTCCGTTTTTGGAAAAAAGACGTGGGCATAACTTGGAAAAGACAACAATAAGGCAGAAACTACCGTGATGATGCTTAAAAAAGTCTTGGTTTGCATAAATGGTGCTTTCTGTTCGATATGGCAACCACAATCGTCAATCGGTTGCGGTTTAAGTTTTTGATACCATGCAAAACCTAAAACCAAAACGGTTGAACCGATAAAATAAGGTCTTACAGGTTCAAGCCATGAAAAAGTGGAAGCAAGTCCGCTTGTCCCTGCAACGATGGCTAAAACAGGCATAATGCAGCAAAGAGAAGATGCTAAAGCCGTTAAAATGCCTAAATTTGGTAGTGAAATGCGCTGTTTCATATTACAAATTCTTTTTGTTGAACGTGATTAAATAACGGATTGATAATGTCAGCATGGTTAGGTTTCAAGGCGTAAAATATAGTCTGCCCTTCTTTGCGAAACTGAATAAGATTTGCGTCTTTGAGCTTGCGAAGGTGTTGAGATATGGCTTGAATAGTCATGCCTAAAATATCCGACAAGTCGCAAGGGCAAAGTTCGCCCTCTTGGTCAAGTAGATACAAAATCTTTAATCGCACTTCGTTTCCTGCCAAATTCAAAACTTGGGCAAGGTTCTCAAATGACTGTTCCGCCACTTTCAATTTTTTCTTACATGCCTGAATTTGAACAGGGTCGGCAAGTAATCTGATACAAATATTATCTTGATTGTTATTCATACTTTTTTTATTTTATAACGCTACAAAGTTACTGCTTATTTTATTATTTAAGCAAATTCTTAAATATCTTTTAAGTAGATAATTAATCTCTTTTAACGTAGGAATGAAAATGTAGTGTCTTGATTTTAAAAAGTTTTGCACTTTTATTGAACCGATACCCCCTCAGTATCGGCTCAATAAATGATTGATTTTCAATTATTTAATGGTCATGCTCACCGCCGCCGCCTTCGGTCACTTGCAAATGCGATTGCAAGTAATAAGCCCCTTTGACGACAATATTTTTCTCCAATTTCAAATCTTGCAAAGGCGTGATTTGAACAAAACCCAATTGAGATGCCCC
>JAYTMI010000855.1:0-5348 GCA_043728625.1 Saprospiraceae bacterium
TGTGGCTCAAAATACAAGCGATAACCGACCGAAAGCATCACATTTGCCGCTTTACAAGCCTTTATCATCTGTTCACATTCAGCGACATTCATTGCCATCGGTTTTTCGCAAATCACGTGTTTTCCAGCTTTGGCAGCACGGATTGTGAAGTCGGCGTGCATCGAATTGGGCAGTACGACATAGACAATATCAATATCTGGATTATTCTGAATGTCGTCAAAATTTTGATAATTATAGACGTTTTGCTTAGGAATATTGTACTTTTCGCACCATTCAGGGATTTTTTCGGGCGAACCTGTGACAATGCCTGAGAGCCGACAATGTTGTGTTTCCAACAAAGCAGGTGCTAATTGCCGAATCGAATAATTGCCCAAACCGACCAATGCCACACCCAATTTTTCTTTTGGATTAAACAGGCGTTCTATGCGTGGTTGCGTCAGCAAAACGCCCGCGCCCAATGTCATTTTTTGAAGAAAATCTCTACGATTTGTCATTTGTTATTTAGTTGATAATGGATAGTTGATAAAAATCAACCTTTATTTGATAAAAGTATCAAAATCTGTTCATTTCTTGCAACCTCATCATAAACAAATCCCAAAATAGGATGTTGTTTTGTCTTGTTAAAATATTCAATATAGAATAGTGGCGCGATAGATTGCCAAACTTTCTTTACAAAGCCATTGAAAATCAACGTTTTGCAAATTCATCATTCATCATTTATAATTCATCATTTTCTATGAAGTCCATTCACGATTTTAAAATTCAAAATATCGAGGGCGAAACCCTTGATTTTTCAGACTTTAAAGGTAAAAAAATCCTCGTTGTCAATGTTGCCAGTGCATGTGGTTTTACCCCTCAGTATCAACAGTTGCAAGAACTTTATGAAAACTTTTCGGACAGATTAGCCATTGTCGGTATGCCTTGCAACGATTTTGGCAGTCAAGAACCCGATGATGAAGCGAGCATTCAGCAGTTTTGTTCGATGCGTTTTGGTGTCACTTTCCCATTGACCGTGAAAGTAGGTATTTTACAAGACACGCATCCAATTTATCATTTTTTGACCCATAAATCTGAAAATGGCGTGAAAGACAGTACCGTAAAGTGGAATTTTTATAAATATCTGCTCGATACTGAGGGGGTGCTTGTACGTGTATTGCCGTCGACTGTGAGTCCGATTGATGAGGTTGTTTTGGATTGGATAAATGCTTGAAAATAGAGTTTTTAAACTATTTTACTTATTTTTGTTTTCTAAAATTAAAAAACATGACCGTAGCATTAAAAACTGCTCATCCAAAATATGCTCAACCAAAAGTCGTAGAACCGCATCGAATGACATTTCCGGTTTTTTACAAAAAATATATTGACCCAGGCAATAGTGCCGCAGCAGGGGTTAAATACGAGTATAATAATGGTTACATTGAGAAAACAAGCAATATGAACCGAAAAGAACTTTTTATAATCAAGGCTTTGAATAAGCTCTTTTTTAAACTTGAAAACAAAATTGGCGGTACTGTCGTCAATGAATTAGAAACATGGACAAGCGAAACACAGTGGCGCAGACCCGATTGGGCGTATGTGAGTGACGAACAAATAGCTTTAGGTAAAGATGATAAAGCGATTGTGCCTGAATTTATGGTCGAAATCATTTCCAAAAATGATGATGTTCTCGTTGTTCAAAAGAAAGTGTATGAATATTTTAGCGTAGGTGTAAAAGTTTTGTGGATTATTTATCCAAACCTACGGCTTGTTCATGTTTATACATCAACTAAAAATATTACGGTTTGTGAAGACGAAGACGATATTTGTTCTGCTGCACCTGTTTTGGCTGATTTTAACATCTCTATTGTAGAGCTTTTTAAAGAATAATGGACTTCTTTTTAAGTAAAACACCTTGTTTTAAGAGAGAATAAAAAAATGACGAGCAGAGATTGGTAATCTCCTCGTCATTTTTAGTAATACAAAATCTTCTTGCCTACTTTTGCGCCCATGAGATTTTCAAACGTCATAGGACAGGAATCGTCCAAAAAATTGTTGCAGGGCATGGCGGAAAGCGGTCGGATGCCACATGCGTTGTTGTTGCTTGGCCATCAAGGCACAGGTGGTTTGGCTTTGGCGATGGCTTATGCACAATATATATTGTGTCTGCAAAAAACAGCCGATAGGGAGGCTTGTGGGACTTGCCGCAACTGCCTCAAAGCAGAAAAGATGATTCACCCCGATATTCATTTTTCTTATCCAACAGTTGGTTCAAAGACCATAGCGACGCATGTTTTGAAGGAATGGCGTGCCGCAGTTGCTGAAAACTCCTACATGAATGTGAATCAATGGCTTGAAAAATTGGGGGCTGAAAACAAGCAAGGCAACATTCCCGTAGCGGAAACCGTAGAAATCGTTAAGAAATTGAGCCTTAAAACGTTTGAGGCATCGCATAAAATCCTCATCATGTGGCTGCCCGAATATTTGGGTAAAGAAGGCAATCGTTTATTAAAAATGATTGAAGAGCCGCCTGACGACACGCTTTTTCTATTGGTTGCTGAAAATCAAGACTTGATTTTGAATACCATTTTGAGCCGTTGTCAATTGGTAAAACTATCCCCTTTGGCAGATTCGGAGGTTCAAGAAGGCTTGATACTGAGGGGGGTAACGCGCGGCGATGCAGAAGCGATTGCGCACCTTTCGGAAGGTAATTTTAACGCGGCTATGACGCTGTCGAAGGAAACTGAAAACGACAATGCTACTGCCTTTTTGGACTGGATGCGGACGTGTTTCAAAGGAAATGGCGTAGAAATGGTGGCTTGGGTGGATGGTTTTGCAGGCATTGGTAGAGAAAAACAGAAGCTATTTTTGCGCTATGGCTTACATTTTTTAAGAGAATTGACTGTTTTGATATTGACCGGCAATGAAAACCTAAGGCTTCGAGGCAATGAATTGGAAACGGCTAAACGTATGAAAAACGTTGTGAAATTCAGCCACATCGAACCGATGATGACGCTTTTTGATGAATCGGTTATGTACGTCGAGCGCAATGCCAATCCGAAAGTCCTGTTTTTAGATGCTTCGATACAGATGCATAAGATTTTGAAAGGCTGAAATATAAAAATACTGAGGGGTGTATTTTTTCATTATCTTTGCTCAATTTTTTACATAAATAATTCATTTTCAATCATTCAGTCAAAGGACTGTTTAAATATAAAAAGCATATTATGGCTTGTGGAAGTTGTGGAATAAGTAAAGACGGGAAGCCAGGCGGTTGTAACGGGAATTGTAGCGGAGGCTGCAATCGGATGAATACGTTTGACTGGCTCGCCCAACTCGATATACATGACACGGACGGATATGATCTCGTCGAAGTGTCGTTCAAAAATGGTTCGCGTAAAGAATTTTATCACAACCCGCCTTATTGTAGTACATCTACGGGCGATTGGGTGCTTGTTGAAGTACCCGGTGGTGGTGGTTTTGATGTCGGTAAAATATCCCTCATGGGCGACCTCGTGAAAATGCAATTGAAGAAAAAAGGCATCAAAGACTCGGCTCTTTTCCTCAATGTCATTCGTCGGGCGAATCCGCGTGACCTCGAAAAGCTCGACGAAGTGCGCTCTACAGAGCGTGATTTGATGATTCGGGCGCGTGCGATTTCTCGTATGCTTGACTTGGATATGAAAATTGGCGATGTCGAATTTCAAGGCGATGGTCGTAAAATCACGTTTTATTATACGGCAGATGGTCGTGTGGACTTCCGTGAGTTGATTCGACACTATGCCAAAGAGTTTAAGGTTAAGATAGAAATGCGGCAAATAGGCGCACGCCAAGAGTCGGCGCGGATCGGTGGTATTGGGTCTTGTGGACGCGAATTGTGCTGCTCGACTTGGTTATCAGATTTCAAATCCGTTTCGACGGCTGCTGCCCGTTATCAGCAATTAGCCATCAATCAAGCCAAATTGTCGGGCATGTGTGGGCGTTTGAAGTGCTGTTTGAACTACGAACTCGATACCTACCTCGATGCCTTAGAGGATTTTCCGCCACACCCAGAACGCCTTGCCACCAAAGCAGGTCGCGCTGAACTCATCAAAACAGACGTTTTTAGAGGTCTAATGACCTATGTTATGACCGAAGGACCTGAAAGAGGTAAGTTCACGACATTGGCTTTATTGGATGTCAAAGAGGTGTTGAGTATGAACAAACGAGGTGAAATGCCTTCTGGTTTGAAAGAATTGCAGTTTGTGCCTGTTGCTGCCAGACCTCAAGGAGGCGAGGAAGGTGACGATGATTACGAAGAAGATGTGGACTATGGTGGTGACCTTGTCGGTGCCATTGAGTTGACGGATGATAAACGGCGCAAGAAGAAAAAGAAGAAAAGGAGACCGACTGACGGCAGAAGCACCGAACAAAACACCGCCAATCGAGACAATTCGCCGCGTGATAGACCGCGTGACGTTTCAAAAGACACATCCCGTCCGCCACGTGACGCTTCAAAAGAACGTCCGCCGCGGGATGCTTCGAAAGACACACCGCGTCCGCCGCGTCCACCGCGTAATAATGATGCGAGACCACCGCGTCCGCCGCAGAATAATACCGACAATCCGCCGCACAACAATGATGAAAAGCCGCCACGTCCACCACAAAGTGGTAATGACAATCCACCACCGACACAAGATGGACAAGGCAAAAAAAATGAACGGCGGTTCTTCAAAAATAAGAATCGAGATAAGAAAGAATGAAACATGAGACATCCCGAATTTTCTAACAAAATAAATTATCACTTGAAAAGCGTCAAATATCCCAATTCCGAAGGAATTACTGGGTCTTACCTTTTAAATTAAATGTTACAAAATTCGGGATGTTTCATGTTATCACTCAATGTCGCGCCACTAACTTCTGCTTCTTTACTTCCTTCCCATATTACAGCGTCACGAAGTACGTGCCATTCGGATAATCAACTGTGGGTATCTCTACATTGCCAACGGTGGCACCCCTCAGTAATCTAGAGAAAATCACTTGTCCATTGGCGGTTTTGGCTTCTATCCGTAAGCCATGACCATATCGCCGATAAGGTCCGCTGTCAATGCACCGCCAAAGTCGGTGGACAAAACCGTGATGTTTCTGCCTGTGTTGAATATGGCTAATTGGCTGCTGTCGGCTGCCGTTTGATTTTGTGCGTGGCTGATGACTGCCACAGCTAATAGTGCTATCGTGATGATATTTTTCATTTTTTTTTGCTTTTTTGTTTAAAGAGTGTACTTTAATTTACTAATAAGTAGCTCAACTCAAATAAACAGGAAAATACTGAGGGGGGTAAATGATTGATTTTCAACAAATAGCAACGTTGCGAAGGTTCGAACCTTCGCAAC
>JAYTMI010000856.1:0-1505 GCA_043728625.1 Saprospiraceae bacterium
ATTAGACACAACAAACTGGTTTTGTGAACTCAAACAAAAGCCTAACAATCGAGCTTTTGTCGAAAATGGACAACTGATAATAGACGTTGCAGACGGTGCAACAGTTTGGTTGAAGCGGAAATTGAAAGATAAATGGATGATTGAATTTGATAGAACCGTGGCGATGCAAGGTGGTAAGAATGACCGATTGTCCGATTTCAATATCTTTTGGCAAGCGACAGACCCCCTCAGTAAAAAGCTGTTTGGACGCGACCCAGATTTTGCACATTATGATTCGTTGAGTTTGTATTACATTGGTTTTGGCGGCAATACGAACACAACGACTCGTTTTCGCAAATATCAAGGCAATGGTGAACGGACACTTTTACAGGAATATGCCGATACAGCACATTTACTTGAAGCCGATAAAACCTATCATTGTCGCCTTGTGATGTTGCGTGATACGATGCTTTTTTATGTCAATGATGTACTGTTTTTTACTTATAAAGATGCTAAACCGTTGAAAAATGGTTATTTTGGATTCAGAACGACGCAATCACGGCATTTGATTGACAATTTTAAACTTTACCGCATCAAATAGCCCCCCTCAGTATATTTCACCAAAATAAAATAAAAATAAGATGAAACAATTATTTTACATTGTTACAACAATCTGCATCAGTTTACTAATTTCCTGCACAGAAACACCGAAGCAAGGCACCGAAAAACTCGTGTCAGAATATTCTGCACACCCAAAGCCCAAAACAGCGACTACACAAAACGATGATTCCGTCGTCATGGCTTTATCGAAACAGGTTTTGATAAGCCTAAAAAACAAAGATTATAAAACCTTTGCAGGTTTCATTCATCCAATATTAGGTATTCGATTTTCGCCTTATGCGTATGTGGATACGGTGAGGGATTTGACCTTTAAAGCAGAGGTATTTGAGCAAAAAATGGCACAAAAAAAGAAAACCAATTGGGGCGCGTATTCCGCAGGAGAAGAAGAGATTGTGATGACTGGAGCTGAATATTTCGCAGTTTTCGTCTATAATGCCGACTTTTTAAATGCTGAAAAACATTTGTTGAATGAAATCATTGGGCGAAGCACCACCATTAACAATCTAACAGAGGCTTACCCAAATTGCCCTTTTACAGAAAGCTATTTTTCCGGTTTAGATAAAAAAATGGATGGTATGGACTGGTGTTCCCTGCGATTGGTTTTTAAAAAACACCTTGATAAGTATTATTTGATTGGGGTTGTACATGATAATTGGACGACTTAATTTCGATATAAAATATTGATTACCAGTATAATAACTTGCATAAAGTTTATAAAATCAGCTAAACACCCCCTCACTATGACGTGCCTTTATCAATCTATCCAACCAATAAATCAAGCCAATCGCAATCACCATCGAGCCAATAACGGTATAGCCCAAAATATCATAGTGCGCCAACATACCATTGGATTTTTGAACAACAATAAGACCCGCTACAAAAGAAGCCACACCGCCCGAAATCTG
>JAYTMI010000857.1:0-4075 GCA_043728625.1 Saprospiraceae bacterium
GTTCTGCAATGAGCTTACGTTTTTGGATTTCTAATTTACCAATCGTATAAGTTGGGTCAATTTCTTCGACGATGAATTTCAAGCCATATCGCTCATGGAAATCAAGGCGACCTTTCAAACGGACTTCCATACCTTCAGCAAGCATCCCCTCAGTAGCAGTACCAAAAACGCGTTGGATACGTTTAAAATCGGACGACCAGACAACTGCCGACATTTCAGCAATAATATCGTCCCCTTCTTTTTCGAGCAAACGAATGTAATAATGCCCCCGAGACAGCGAAATCTGCCCCATTTCAGCCGTTACCCAGACCGATTCACTGAAGTTGAGGGCAACAACACGACGTAGGAACTCATTGAGTTCGTATAGAGAATAAGTCTTCAAGAATGGTGAATGGTAAATAATTTAATGGTGAATGGTGAATAACTTAATGGTGAATGGTGAATTTTTCTACACTTTTTATTCCTGCCTGTAACCTTTTTATGTTCAAGACGCTCTTAGTAATAGAATAGGAATAAATGTTGTGAATGTTTACTACAAATAATTACAAATAATTGGTTATCAACTGTTTGCAAAATTCGCCATTCACTATTAAACTATTCACCATTCACCATTAAATTATTCACCATTACCACAGGTCTGCAAGGTTAAGAAAAAGTCACATTTATTAACAAATTTTTAACCTTAAAATGAACTATTTCTGTCAAAAAATTGTAATTTTGTTGTCTATAAACTAAAATCATCTGCCATAATGAAAAGTAAGTCTTTAAAATCTACATTTTTCGCTTCACTCATTCTATTGAGCTTAACTTGTTTTGTTTATGTCAACACGATGCCCATTGAGGGTGCGTTATCCGTTGAAAAAATGACTCATACATTAAAGTCAGATGAAGAAAAAGCAGAAAAAAACTCAAAAATGCCCGATTTAGCCTTGGTAAAAAGCGTTTTGACTATTTTTCAAAAGTTTTTACCCGCAAAATAGGGTTTCGGTATTAAGGTGTTCGGATATTAGTGTATTCGAATTCAATAAAAAAGACAGCCACTTTCTTTTCACAGAAGGAGGCTGTCTTTTTTATTGAATTCGAATACCGAAACCCAAATTACCGCTTCATAGGAATATAGTTCTGTTCATATTTTTTCCAAGGCATTTTTTTGTGATTATCATCGCCGAAATAAGTGATTATCATCTCAAACTGTTCTGGAGAACGATATTGAATAGTTTGGATGAGGTTCATATTTTCATCTAAAAAAACCAAAGTCGGATAGACCATTTGTCCTTGCAAAAGTTCAGAAGCCAATTCATTGAAACCGACGCCACTTTGACTGACGAAATGATATGTTTTATTACGAAAGTTCACATCTGCACGGGTTTCAGCGTCAAATTTGACGGTCAGAAATTTATCATTGAGATAACTGATTATTTGTTGCCGATTCAAGGCGTTACGTTCCAATTGCCGAAAACCATCGCTCCAATTAGTGAAGACCTCAATAAGAACCTTTTTATGGTGCTTTCTTACTACTTGTTCTATTTGATCAACAGTGTACCATTGCAAACTCTCCTGTGCATTAATATGTGAAACGCCTACCGTTACAAGCAAAATCAAGGCAAATAGTATTGTCTTATAGCTTCTCATTATTATCCAATTATTATTTTTAAAAATTCTTATGAACAAAATAACCACTTTAAGACGGAATAACCAAAAGTGAGTTCTTTACTGAGGGGTACTTTAAGAAAACTTTAACCCCCAATGTTAAGCGTTTCTAAAAATAAGTAATTGATTATCAAATAATTGCAGTTTCCGTTCTAAGCAAATGTATGGTATTTTTGGGGCTAAGACACCACCTTCACGAATGTTTATAGCCGAAGACTTGAATACCCGCGCTTCATCCCAAAGCCCTTTTTCGATAAAAGAATGAAGCAGTTGAGCACCTCCTTCTACGAATACTATACCAATATTTTGGCTACGAAGGTCATCCAAAACATTTGGAATCAAGTTCGTATCAAACGTTACACGACGATAATGTACACCTATATTAGCGCTTTCATCAAAATCGTCCCCCTCAGTATAAATGAGTGTTTTTACTGAATTGTCAAAAATGTTGAGGTTATTCTGTAATCGCCTTCTCCGGTCTAAAACCACTCGAATGGGCGATTTACCAAAGTAGAGACGATTCGTCAATTCGGGATTGTCTAAAGCAACTGTGTTCGTACCGACCATGATAGCATCGGCTTCGCTACGCCATTTATGAACAAGCCGTTTTGCATATATATTGCTGATTGGAATACTCTCGTCTGCCTTTCCGATGTATCCGTCAGACGTTTCAGCCCATTTTAGGATAATATATGGGCGTTTGGACGAAATATTTGTAAAAAAAGGTTGCAAAGTCGCATGTTTGCTACTGTAGTAAAGAGGAGGCAAAAGAGTCACTTCAACACCATTTTGCTTGAGTTTTTCGATGCTTTTGCCTGATACTTTTGGAAAAGGGTCAGAATAAGCCATGACGACATGAGGAATTTTATGCTTTAAAATCAAATCAACACAAGGTGGTGTTTTGCCGAAATGAAAGCAAGGCTCGAGCGAGACATAAATAGTTGACGATTTCAAAAGAGGCTTATCTTCCGGTTTGACCGAAGCCACCGCATTAACTTCAGCATGTGCACCACCAAAAGGGTTTGTCCAACCCTCTCCAATTATTCTGTTTTTTAGGTCAACGATAACTGCGCCAACAGAAGGGTTGGGCGAAGTGTTACCAAGACCGTAGCGAGCAAGGTCAAAACAGCGTTGAATATATTTATTATCATTAATCATAATTTTTATTGCTGTATAATTTGCAATTCTAAAATAAACGGCTTAATTTTAACACAAAATTTACAAGGCATTGAAATTCAAAACAATACATTCTGCGTTAATATTAGAGGAATAACAAAGTGTATTGTAAAATTATTGAAAATTTTATGGGAAAACAATTGTTGTTACTACATCTTTTTATAATTTTGCTTCTATCGAATACTTAACTAAATTTTGAAGAACCTAAAGGTAAAACAATATTCACTCATCAAAAATAATTGAACGTGTTAGTAAAAATTAAACTTAAAAACTCGGACGATAGTGTTATCGTTGACGACAAAATCTATGAATACTTGACCACAGATTCTTATCTATCTCAAGTAAAATTTGTAGATAATCTACGCAAGCACTCAAGCGGTTGCGTTGTATTTCAAAAAACGTGGAAAAAAGCAGATGGTAGCGGTTACAAAACAGAAACCATCTATCTCCACAAGCTTTTGGCAGAAAAATTTCTCGCTGACCAACGCTCAAGCATCAAAAACCTAGTTGGTGCTAAAAATGGCGACAAATTAGATTGCCGTATTGATAATATTGTTTGGCGCAGCCGCGCAGTTGCAAGTCGGCAACGCAAAACAAGTAACCATGTAGGTTATACGGGTGTCTATAAAGAAAACAACCGCTACCGTGCGGTCATTTCAGCCAACCGTAAATCTATTCACCTGGGTATGTTCGACACAGCGGAAGAAGCAGCTGATGCGTATAACCGCAAAAGTCGTGAACTTTTTGGTGAAGACGGCAAGGTGAACAAAATCAATCGTTAAAAAAGTCTGAGAAAAACAAAAAGGCAAAGAGCAAGTGAGAACTTGCACTTTGCCTTTTGTCTTTTTTGAACCCCTTCCTACTAGGAATCCTTCGGATCAGTATTTTCTAAGAAAAAAGAATGCCCTTTGAAGTGTGAGCTCGAAAGGGCATTTTTGTTCTATATATCACTATCTTAAAGGCAGCTACTTCCCATCAATTTGTGCAATCGTGTTGAGAGCTGTCTTGTTCGCTGGGTCAATTGCTAAAGTTTTTTGGCAAAACTCTTTAGCTTTTACAAAATCTTGTTTTGCAGCATAATAAATAGCCATATAATTATAAGCAGTTGGGACATAACCTTTTGCACGTTCATCGTCAGTTTTAGCTTCATAAACCTCAATCAGCTTTTCATAAGATGCTTTTGCCAACCATCCTGGATTTGTTTCAGAAGTATCCAATTGTGTTTCCGCTAAACCTTTGAAGTAATAAC
>JAYTMI010000858.1:0-4177 GCA_043728625.1 Saprospiraceae bacterium
GGGAAAACGAACGCATTACCAAACACTCAACTCATTTGTATCCTTAAGTTAACGACTATGGTGTCCTCACAGACCGAAATGATAAGAAATTTAAAATCAATAGTCGAAATGATAGGAACAAAAATAATAACCATGATAAATGAATTGACCGAAAAAGAAATGAAATACGGCATCCGCAACTCAAAGATGCTTCTTAACGAAATCCATTTTTGGACGGACACTATTAAGGATTGGAAATACTTGCTAACTGATAATTTTTATAAAAATATAATCCTTGATTGCTGGCACGAATTAGTAAAGCGTAAGAAAATAACCATCTACGGCTTTGTGATTATGCCCAATCACTTACACGTTCTTTGGGAGATGATGGCGGCAAATGGAAAAGAAATGCCTTATGCCAGTTTCAATAAATTTACCAGCCATCAATTTTTAGAAACCCTTAGAATAAAAGATCCTCCTTCACTTTCTGGCTTTATTGAAAATGACATGGAGCGAAAACATCGCTTTTGGCAACGCGATCCGTTGGCTGTGTGTATGCGTTCTAAAGAGACCTTTGAACAAAAGTTGGATTACACTCATTTTAATCCATTGCAAGAACATTGGAATTTGGCGAGTCGACCCGAAGATTATAAGTGGTCTTCGGCACGGTTCTATGAAACTGGCATTGATGAGTTTGGCTTTCTTACGGATTACAGGGAACGATTTTAGTTTTTATTCCGGGCATTGCCGTCAATTATTTATACATGATAGTATTCTATTAATAAACTCCTTTTCTTGGTGCAACGGATTATCTTGTTCATCCCTTTCTTCCATTTCAATGCCATCTATTGTGAATTTCATTTTTACCCCTTCTTCATTGATTAGGTAGGGGCTTTGATAATCGTCAAAGTTTGGGGCAATTGAAATCGGGTAAAGCAGACCACCTGCTTTTACTGCTTTATGATTTAACTGATATTGGATATAGGTATGTATCTGGAAAAAATCGGAACGGTCAATATCAAAATACCGACCCTTCATCCGTTTGTATTTAGCATCCCAAACAGCAACTTCGTTTTCTTTTTGAAACACTAAATCAGGTATCAATTCCCTCTGAAAGAAGTATCCCTTGTAAGCTATCTGCTTATCATTCTTGTAACGCCAGCCGTAAGGCGAAAGATTTTTCTTTAGAATGGCTCGTAGATATTGTTCCCAAACTTCGGCCATATCAATAAAAAAGCCGAAACCTTTTTTTGCTTTGTCCTGCTTTAAGCTGAATTGTTTACGTTTGATAATATCCCAGGATAAATCAACCAATGGTTTCCAACTTAAATAAATATCCTTATACTTAATATTTTTGTAATCACTTTCGCTTATTTGTAATTTGTTTTGAACTATGCTATGAACCTGATTGATGGCTTCCCTTGCAGAATCGGGGATATTTATTTTACCAATTTCAAAATCTGTTTTCAAGATTTGGTAAGCCTGAAATATGATTTGAGCAATATTTTCATCAGTATGTTTTTCCCGAAGGGTTGAAACAACTTCGCTGCTGCGGTGCAAGGGCTTCATAGATTTCCTTACATCTAAACGGCCTCTGATGGCTTGTCCTCTGTATTCTCTTTTTATTTGGGTTTTAGGAACACCATGCAAATTTGCATTGGCCAACTTTTGCAACCAGATAAATGCAATTATCCGCTTAATGTAATGTTGCCAATCAATGCTTTTACTGGTCTGACTTGCCGAAGTGGTAATACGAATATTGAAAATCTCTTCCAACATTCTGAACAGCATCTTTTCTCCAAATCTTGGCTTAATGGTTATTTTATAATCCTCTTGATTGTGGTTGAAAATAGCTTCGCCAACAAACCTTCCTGCTGTCCAATTATTATTTCTGTAATCGTATTCGGCTAACTTAGAATCATCATCAGCACTATATCCAGCAGAAAACCAAAACACATTCTTGCTTTGTGATTGTATAAACTCCTGCAATACATCGGCAGTTGCCGTTTCGGTATCAAAAGGCAAGCAATCGAAAGCTATTATATGTTTAAGCGTTTTAGCCATTACTCAATACTTTCTGTAAATCATTTATTTTATCCCTTTTAGAATCCGCATCCATATTGCCAAGGAATGCTTGTAAAATTGGCTTGATGCTTATTTCCCATAGAATGTTTACGGGTTGGTTTAAGAAATAAAGACGACCTGAATGCACGCCTTTTAATGACTTGAAAATATCAACTACTTCTGCAAAGAATGTATGACCAACCTGATAGTTTTCACCCAATTCAGGCATAGCAGAAACTTCTTTATTCAACCGTTCGCAACGATTGATAAAGGTTTCAATATCTGCATCGCTGATATTCATTTGTAGTTCCTTTTTCTTTTGCTGTATCATGTTCCAAAGGATGCCTCTGTCAAAGCCTTTAAATTGCCATAGAAACCTTCTGCGAAGGGCAAAGTCAATACGTTCAAGTGAAAAGTCAATTTCATTCATTGTACCAATGAAATAGAGATTGGCAGGAAGGGCAATTTCCAAATCACCGATGGAAAGCCTTATCTTTTTATTTCGATATTCTAATGCAGAAAACAGTTCGCCAAACAGCCTTGAAATATCTGTACGGTTTATTTCATCGAGTATTAAAATATGAGGAAGGGGGTCGGCTTTTATTTTCTCAATCAGATTTAAAAGATAGCCGGGCTTAACCACACTACCTTTATCTTCAATGTGCATACCGGCAATAAAATCTTCATAATTGTAATTGCTGTGCAATTGCAAATGATGTATATGTTCTTCAAAAATATTATCTGAATTTTGAAAGTACTCTTTGATGTTTTGCTTGTTGCGGAAATATTGCTTTGTGATTAGCAACTCAGCCAATCGTGTTGCTGAATGCGTTTTGGATGTGCCCGGAGGACCATAAAATACTATTGCTTTTTTGTATTCAAATAAGGTTACTTCCGAAACATCGTCCTTGCTTTCACCAAAGTTCCAGGCATCCTGAATATCCTCATCATAGAAACTTACTTCATAACCAAATACATCATCCAGCTTTTTACGGATAGCTAATATGCTTTCATCAATATCATCCCAAAGACCTTCTGTATTCTCTTTGTCCAAAAGACTAAAGAAAGTATTAATGATGGCATCCTTGTGTTTCTGTGCTGCAATCGCCTCGTATTTGTCAGGGTCGCACAAGTGTAACAGAATATGGTGAAGTGCAAGAAATTCCTTTCCTGTCATTTTCAGTTTTTCGTCTGCGGTGGCGGTTGTGGTTTCGTTGTTATAGTATAGTTCTCTACAAAGTGTTTCAATGTATTTTTTTAAAGAGGCAACATCTTTTATTTGCTTTGCTTGTAGGTAGCTTTTTAAATCTCTGAAAAGCAAAAGCAGATATGAAATTTCGAAGGGCTTATTTAATTTATGTCGTTGACCTGCCGAACCTATGCCACCCTCTACAAAAACATTAGTCAGTTTGTCGTTATACGCATCACCCAAAAATCTTATAACCGTTCCTTTCTTTCCAGAACTTGTCATATCTGAAGCTGGCATACCCCAAAGCCAAATGAAATGTGCAAATACTTCCTGAACCTCTTTTGATGTTCGTGAAAACTGGTCTTTTGATTTTGCATCAAAATTCCGATCGCCTGTATCTGGATTATCTACAAAAGCTGTTACGCAAGCATTGATGTTGTCAATTGTGAAAATGCCAGGATTATCGGTTATATAACTATCGTTATTGAGGATACTCTTTTGCAAAAAAGCATCAAAGTGATTGTACACATCTTGTTTTGCCCAGCTTGGTTTCATTTAATTTTCTATTATTTGATAAAATATTATTGGTCGCCCCACCATTGGCTATAACTCCTTTATACCCGATATAAATCTTCGCCTATCCATACTCTTTTGGTGTATGGGCGAAAAACGGAAATCGGATATCGGAAGTAATGTAGGATAGCAAGTTAATAGCAGGACAAAGTCACAGTATATTTGTCCTGGCTGTGCCTTTAATTCGCATACTCGCTTAAAAACTTAATTCGCATCAACCTCAGATTTTCTTCTGACAAGTCAGGGTCACCCTCACTTTTCATGGCTTCAACAGCATCTTCAATACTGTCTGTTTCAGAATTGAGGAAGTAGTCATAAATCTGTTCTTGCTTATCCTCATCCAAAACTGAGTCAATGTAGTAATCCAAATTG
>JAYTMI010000859.1:0-4088 GCA_043728625.1 Saprospiraceae bacterium
TAGATTTCCCATTCTATACCATCGGGGTCGCTGACCCAAAACTTGTCTTGTTTGGCATAACAACAGGAAACACCGATTTCTTCAACGAGTTCTAAACCCTTGGTTTTGGCTTCAAAAAAGCGGCGATACATCTCGTCTTGTGTATCAACCTGGATGCCGATATGACCAAAATTAGCATTGACTTTATCGGGGCTTTCGATAAATGAAATGATGAGGCTCGGCGCATCAAGGATGTATTTAGCATAAAAAGGACGCACCTTCGTCGGCTCTTGACCAAAGAATGTATTGTAAAATGCCACTGTTTTTTCGATGTTTGAAACATAAAAACTGGTGTGCATACGCGGAAAAGGACTTGTTTTCATAATAAAAGATGTTTAATTTTAATTGTTAAAGCTTTTTCAAAAAATGTTCCGTCGTCCATTTGACGACGGAACGGATGGGCTTCAATGGATTAGCAGCAGCAGCCACCTGTGGTCAAACCACCACAACATCCAGAGCCTTGTTGACAACAATCAGAATTTTTCATTGCATAAAATTTAAAATGTGAAAAAAAAATATTTTTAATGGTGAATGGTGAATGGTGAATGGTGAATGGTGAATGGTGAATCTTTTGAAATTCACCATTAAATTATTCACCATCCACCATTAATTAACAGCAACCGTCTTTACAACAGCTTGTTTTTTCAAAAAACTGATTAAGCATTTTATTGACCTTTTCAAAGGCTGTCCAATTGATACAGTAGCATGACTTTGCGCCGTCAACCGTTCCGTCAATCAAACCGATTTCTTTCAATTCTTTTAAATGTTGCGACACCGTGCTTTGCGCCAAAGGCAAAACCTCCACGATTTGACCGCAAATACAACTTTGGCTTTCTGCCACTACTTTCAATATCGCTACACGCGCAGGATGACTGATGGCTTTTGCAAAGGCGGCAATCGCTATCTCATCGTCCTTAAATTCTGCTTTTTTACTGAATGCCATTTTGTCGTTGTTTTTAATTATATCGCAAATATACGATAGGTTTTTTGATAATCGCAAATATACGATGATATATTTTTGAAATTTTTTCGCATCACAAAATTTTGCATCTTTACAGCACGTTTAAAATCAAAAATTACGTAATGAAAAAATCAATACGCTTCATTTTCACAACAATTTGCCTTCTTATTACCCCCCTCAGTATAAATGCCCAAAAAAAGCAAGACAACCCTTTCCGTGCGAGTAAATTGGGCGAAGAAGCGATGGCTTTACACATATCTGGTTTTGCGCCTTTAGGCTATCTGGGTGGCAAATTTGGCGTTGATATTCCTTTAAAAATCATTGAAACACGCGGTTTCAAAGGTTTTCGTGCTGGACGAGACTTTATTGAGTGGTATATCACTGCCGAAGCAGGTTTGATGCACCGCAAAGGAGATTTTGAAAACTTCTCAGCTTCGGCTGAATTGACCTATCGTCGGCTCGGTGGTCAAAATGGTTGGTTTTGGCAAATCACACCTATTGGTATCGGTGCTAATTTCGTCATTCCGCCCTTCGGAACAGAGATAGCTGCCCCTTCAAGTGGTACGATTAGTCATCCATTGCTTGAAAAAAAATGGTATGTCACCCCATCTCTATCTGTAGGTTTGGGACGTGATTTTGCATTGAGCAGTGGTCGTCGTTCAGGTTTCCCTTTGGTCATTTATGGTAAAATAGGGATTGGTTCGTTGTTGCCCTATAAAACTTTTGGTTACCTTGTGCCAACAGCAGAATTGGGTATTGGTTATCGGTTTTCAGGGTTGGCAATAGCGACAAGGCAGGTTCGGCGGAGTTAGTTTTTATTGACCACTGATGACACAGATGCGACTGATTTACGCTGATTTTCTGTTTTTCATCATCAAAGCCAAAAAAGAAATCAGTGAAAATCGCATCCGTGTCATCTGTGGTCTAATAAATCAAAAAAATCAACAATCATGAAAATATTCCTAAAATCCATCTTCGTCGTCGCCATCTTATGCGGCATCATCTTAGGTTATGTCCACGAAGTGCCTTATTTCTCCAATACATTTGAGATACAATATCTCTTTTTCCGCTGCCTTTTGTTAGGGATTGTGGTGGGCGGTTTCATCGGTTGGGTTTTGAGCAAAAAAGCTGAAGACAAAAGTGACCGTGCGCCTATTATTTTATTCAGTTTGGTGGCAGGCATGGCTATCTTTCCGCTCTTGGGCATCAGTTCCAATCATCTTCTTTCAAAATCCCCCCCCCTCAGTATAAAAGTCCTTTTTCAGAAAGAAGAACCATTAAGAACCAGTCGTTTCGGTATCGCCAAAAATACAACGGTGACCATTGATGCCTTTTATCTCTACTTTGCCAAAGATGGCGAAATAGATAGAATCCGTACCAAAACCCAAAGTTTTCAGCACATCGAAGCAGGGCAAGAAATAGAACTGCCCATCAAACGCGGTTTTTGGGGTTTTACTTTTGTAGATATTCTTTAAAAAAATGATGAATAATGAATGATAAATGATGAAATTGCATACATTCGCCTTCATCATTTATCATTTATATTTCATCATTTATCATTCGAAGTTTATGACCATATTACACATCAGTGCAGAATGTTATCCCGCAGCAAAGGCAGGCGGCTTAGGCGACGTTGTGGGCGCATTGCCTAAATATTTGAACAATGCGGGCGTTGAAACAGCTGTCATTATGCCCAAACATAGAACAAAATGGCTCGCAAACCAAACGTTTGAACCCTTGATGGAAGGCTCGGTACGCATAGGTTGGGAATGGCAGTCTTACGCCATCGAAAAATGTTTGAACGACACTTTGGGTTATGATTTATATGTCGTCAATGCACCGCAATATTTCGATAGATCGGGTATTTATACAGATGCTTCTGGTACAGGATTCAAGGATGAAGACCAACGCTCATTGTTGTTTCAACAAGCTGTCATCCATTGGGTTATGGGTATGGCTGTTAAACCAAAGGTTTTGCATTGTCACGACCACCATACAGCACTTTTGCCTTTTATGGTTCAATATTGCCCTGAATATGAAGTCCTTGCAGACATTCCGACCGTCTTTACTATCCACAATGGTCAATATCAAGGGGCATTTAGCTGGAAACAAAATGGGATAATGCCTTCTTATCGCGGCGAAGCGGTTGGCTTACTCGATTGGCAGAACACGATTAATCCGATGGCATCAGCCATCAAATGCGCTTGGCGATTTACGACCGTTTCTTTGGGTTATCTCGAAGAATTGAAAGCCAATAGCGGTGGTTTGGAATGGCTCATCAACAACGAAGCGCACAAATCGGCGGGCATTCTCAATGGCATTGACGCACAAGTTTGGGACCCTGCCACCGACCCGATGTTGTCCTACAACTTGGTTGGTGATGACGTGGATACTTTCAAAGATAGAAACAGAGAGGCTTTGCTTAGGATGTTCCACCTCAATCCTCAATTGCCCATTATTACCTTCATCGGTCGTGCCGTGGGTGAAAAAGGCGCAGACTTATTACCTGAATTGTACGAGCGTTATCTCGCTATGGGCGGTGGTGCAAACTTCCTTTTCCTCGGCACAGGCGACCCCTCCGTAACCGATGCTTTGGTGCGTCTGGCTTATCAATATCCAGAAAAAATGGGTGTGATGATTGACTACAATGAGGCGGTGTCGCACCAACTGTATGCAGGTTCAGATTTTCTGATTATGCCGAGCCGTGTAGAGCCTTGCGGTCTCAATCAAATGTATTCATTGCGCTACGGCACTGTGCCCATTGTGCGCAGCATTGGCGGTCTGCGCGATACCGTAACGGATATTTCATCGCCAAAAGGTGGTTCAGGTATTCGATTCGATAATTTTGATATTGATGAAGCCATGACTGCGCTACATCGGTCAATGCGCCTTTGGTGGGACAACAAAAAAGGATTTATGGCATTACGCCGAAGCATCATGAAAATTGATAATTCTTGGGAATATGCGACAGGGCAGTATATCGCTTTGTATGAGGAAATTGCTGAACTTTAGATTTTTGACCACTGACATGCACTCTGTGTCAATTGACAAAATTGTTTTGTCGTTTGACATCTTAAAGAAGGCGGAG
>JAYTMI010000860.1:0-1880 GCA_043728625.1 Saprospiraceae bacterium
TGACGTAGCCACGACGTTTCAAGAAAGCCAAAGCCTTTGATGCGGTTGCCAAAGCAATACTCGCACGTGGGCTGCCGCCGTACTGAATGAGGTTTTGCAAATTAGCCAAACCATATTGCTGTGGTGTGCGGGTTGCAAAAACGATGTCGAGGATATATTGCTCGATTTTTTCATCCATATAGACTTTACTAACTACTTCCCGCGCTTTCAAAATATCTTCTGTCGTAACAACGTGATTTACTGAGGGGGAGTCGCCTGTCATATTGCGGCGGATGATTTCGCGCTCGTCTTGCTTGTTCGGGTAGTCAATTTTGACTTTGAGCATGAAACGGTCAACTTGCGCTTCTGGCAACGGGTAAGTGCCTTCTTGCTCAATAGGATTTTGCGTCGCCAATACCAAAAATGGCTCTGAAAGCGGATAAGTATGTTCGCCAATAGTCACTTGACGTTCTTGCATCGCTTCCAAAAGAGCCGATTGCACTTTTGCAGGTGCGCGGTTAATCTCATCAGCGAGGACAAAATTGGCGAAAACAGGACCTTTCCGAACAGCAAATTCCGCTTTCGATGGATTGTAAATCATCGTACCGATGATGTCGGCAGGCAGCAAGTCGGGGGTGAATTGGATGCGGCTGAATTTGGCATTGATGGCACTGGCTAATGTTTTGATAGCCAATGTTTTAGCGAGTCCTGGCATACCTTCGAGGAGGATGTGTCCACGCGTCAAAAGCCCAATCATCAGACGTTCAATCATCTGATTTTGACCAACGATGACTTTTCCTGTTTCAGCATTGAGTCTTTCCACAAATGCGCTGGCGATATAAATTTCTTGATTGAGTGCTTCGATGTCAACGTAACTTGTCATTATAATGTGCGGTTTGGTTGTTGCGAATAATAATTTATTGAAATAAAAAAGCCTCGCTCTATTGAGGCGGGGCAAATTTCATATTTTTTAACAGAAAAACGTTGTTAAAAAGTGTTAAATAACTAAGAATCAGCACTTACTTGAAAATATGGGCATTAATATACATTTTCACACGACTAAAACATTGATTTTCAAAGAAGTAACGGCGTTAGCCAAACCTATATCAGCAGTCAAAAAATGCCAGTCGGCTGCTGCGTGACTTTGAAAAGCAGCCAATTGAAAAGCATCAAGTGTCGTAAATTTTGTTTTTACCAACCGTTTTAATAAGATTTTAAGCAGAAGAAAGGTAAGATAAATTGATTGGACTTGAGCTGCATTGGATTCCGCAACAAACAATTTAAACAAAGCAGATGTATCGAAAAAGTAATTCATAATCGGTCTTCTCGTTCAAGAATGACATCAGCGACAATAGTTTGAGATAAACCTGTCTCTTGAAACATTTTTTGCAGTTCGTGAATGGCTGTCATATTTCGTTGCCCATTCACAGCATTGATTTTTTCTTTTTTTGCAACAGATGTTCGCTTAGTAGGTAAAGCTTTTTCCACCAAACCCACAAAATCACTTACTAACAACAATTGCTCTGCTGTCAATTTTTCAACTTTCGCATAGATTTCATTTTTTATCAATATGGCTTCCATTGTCTCAATTATTTTAAACAAAGATAGTGAAATCATAAATAAAAGCAAGACTTTCATGTAATTTTGAAAGAGGACATACCCCTCAGTATGAAACATCATTTTGAGAGTTAGATAACTTTTTTCGATCAATAAAAATCTACAAAACATTATTATTCAATAAATTATGTGGAAAAGTCGGCTGTGGTGGCGACGGTACGTTTTTCTCTCCTTTGCGCCGACGCAATTCCAGTTCCAAACTTTCCAAACCTTTCCGCATTGCCCAAAGGTGGTTGGCAGAGAAAATCGGCTTCATCAAAAACGATAGGTATTTTAACAACGGT
>JAYTMI010000861.1:0-2827 GCA_043728625.1 Saprospiraceae bacterium
AAACCTGTGACACTTTGGGCAGAAGAAAAGTATATCCGCGCAGCACAAGGTGGTACAGGCGAAGCCAAATCAGCAGGCAACTACGCAGGTTCTTTGCTCCCAACTCGTTTGGCAAATGAACGCGGCTATGACCAATTGTTGTGGCTCGATGCTCAAAACCATAAGTTTGTTCAAGAGGCGGGAACGATGAACCTGATGTTCGTCATTGACGGCAAAGTGATTACAGCACCAACAGACGGTACGATTTTGAAAGGTATTACTCGTGACACCATTTTGAAATTATTACCAGATTTGAATATTCCTTACGAAGTACGTGATTTGAGCATTGACGAAATCGTCGAGGCTTATCATGCAGGTACTTTGCAAGAGGTTTTTGGTTGTGGAACGGCTGCTGTTGTCTCGCATGTCAGCGAAGTTACCTACCGCGATTTGACGATGACATTGTCGGATATCAGCGAACGTAAAATTGGCAATTTATTGAAAAAAACAATTGATAAAATGCGGACTGGCGAAGTAGATGACCGTTATGGTTGGGTTCAGCCGATTAAATCTGCGGTTTTAGAAACTGTATAAAGTATTGATTTTGAACAAAATAAAAAGAGGTGACCCTAAAAGGTCGCCTCTTTTTGTTTGCTATATTGAGTTTCCTATTTAACCTCAGTAAATTTTAAGACTATTTCTTTAATTTTCAACAGGTATCAATCGAAACACATGCCCGGGTCTTTCAACACCCACATATATATAACCATCACGTCCCATTTCGACAAAGCGCAAACGACCGACGTTTTTCAATAGAATTTCCTCTTTGACGACTTTATTGCCTTCTACTTTGCAACGATTGAGGTATTCAAAACGCAATGAACCGACTAAAAAATCGCCTTTCCACGCCTTATATTTATCGCCCGTTACAAAGGTTGCACCGCTTGGCGCGATTGAAGGCAACCAATAAAGCATGGGTTCTTCCATACCCGCTTTTTTTGTAAAAGGTGTCAAAACTGTTCCATCGTAGTTGATTCCGTAACAGATGACAGGCCAGCCATAGTTTTTGGCAGATTTAACAATATTGATTTCATCACCGCCACGAGGTCCGTGTTCATGCGACCACATTTCACCAGTCGTTGGATTCATAGCCATGCCTTGTTGGTTGCGATGACCGTAAGAAAAAATCGTTTTTCGAGCCGTATCGTTTTTGAAAAAAGGATTATCGGTTGGAATACGTCCATCGTCATAAATACGGTGAATTTTTCCAAGGTCATTATCCAATTTTTGTGGTAACAATGCGACGTGTTGACCTCTTTCGCCAATAGTGACGAATAAATAGCCATTTCTATCAAATTCCATGCGCGAACCGTAGTGATGCCTTGTTTTTTCATAAGGTTGAGCGACAAAAATATCCCTTTGTTCTGTCAATTTATTGCCGTCCAACTTTGCCCGCATAACGGCTGTTGTTGACCAAACGCCACCTGCCGAATCCTTAGATTTTGAATAAGACAAGTAAATAAAGCCATTTTCTGCAAATTTTGGATGCAATTCCACATCGAGCAAACCGCCTTGACCTTCTGCCAAAACCTTAGGTGTACCTTCTATTAACGTTCTTTTTCGGTTTTTATCTAAGCGATAAAACTCACCGCTACGGTCTGTTATCAACATATCGCCATCGGGTAAAAACGCCATACCCCAAGGGTTTTTTAAGCCAGTAGCTACTGTATCCAACTTGACAGTCATTGAACTTTGTACAAAAATATTGGATTTAGGTTTTCCATCAAATTTATACTTTTTTGCTTCTTCGATGCTGTTGAGGATATAATCAGCCAATTCAGCAATTTCGGCAGGCTTAAAAACTGCACCAAAAGCAGGCATTTCTTTGTCGGGAAAACCATAAGTTATGCTTTTTATTAGGCTGTCCCTATGATTGCCATGCAACCATTTTCTATCAACAAAAGCATCAACTTTTTGACCATGACAACCCGAGCAAATGGTTTTATATTTTTGAGCAGCCGCTGCAAATTTAGGATCAACGGTTTCGGTCAGTCCTTTGTTGCCATTTGTTTGGCACATGATAAAAGTGGCAATGACTGAAAAAATGAGTAGAAATTTTTTCATGACTTATTATTTAGTTTTAAAAAAATGTTTTCACAAAAGTAAAAATGCCAAGCGTAACTTTGTACGTTTGGCATTTTTACCCCTCAGTATTTAGGGCTTTTTTCGCCCAATAACTCGTTTTTTATTGTCTGACCATCGAAACAGGCATTGCCCAATCGAATTGACCGCTAATCGTTGGTGTTTGAGCCGATGATGTGTAAGTTCTTACGTTTTTATATACAAAATCATACAATTCACGGATTGTTACGATTTTGTTACCATCAAAATCCGCTTCACCTTTAAGTCCACGGCTCAAATAATGACTGAAAATACCCGACCGCAAGCCTTGGTCTTCAAGCGAATATTCTTGGCTTTTGGAAGACATAAACAAAGCCATGCCGCCTTGAGTGTTGTCAAATGCTCTGTAAAATGCTTGAATTTGGGGGGCAAGTGGTTGTTTCATAGCGAGGAGTGAACCTGAAAAACAAGCATCGGCAATACACAATTTATATTTTGCCTTGCTTTGCTCAAAAATAGATTTGACATCTGAATGTAAAAGTCGGTTGTTGATACCATCAAAATCCTGTGGTAAAAACGCACCATCTAAGCCATGCCCTGAAAAATAGAACACAATTTCATCGTTTTCATCCGCTTTCAAAAGAATTTGACGCATGGTTTGCAGAATATTGACACGAGTAGCGTCTTCATCAACCAATACTTTGATTTGTTTGTCGGGTAAAGCACC
>JAYTMI010000862.1:0-14197 GCA_043728625.1 Saprospiraceae bacterium
TAAAACTTGCGCCATTTGACAATGCCAAATCATAAATACGGGCATTTGAACCATTCAAAACACGAAAGCGATAAAAACGCGTTTTGACATTTAGAAAAGGCGATTCGGTGTTATTGACAAGGACTTTATCACCCATATAACCCGTCATGATGTCCATCGTGGTCGGACTGTAATCGAGTGAACCATTGGTTTTGAAGCGTTTATCGCCTAAAACCAAAGGGATTTCACGTTCACCCGAAGGTAGATTGTGAGCCGCCTCTTGTGGATCATTAACAATAAACATACCTGCCAAGCCCATATACGCTTGCTTTGCCGTTTTCATGTGCGGATGCGGGTGAAACCACGTTGTCGCTGCTCGTTGATCGATGGTAAAAGTGTAATTTCGGCTGGCACCTGCGGCAGCTACGTCTTTTGGATGCCCGTCCATATTTGCAGGTGTGAGCATTCCATGCCAATGAATATTGCTTTCTTCTGAAAGGTTGTTTTTGAAATTGACATTGACCACATCGCCTTTATTGGCTCTGATGACAGGTAGTAAACCATTATAAAGCAAGGCATTAGTGGTCGTTTTGCCTTTCAACAAAGTAGTGGCACTTGTTTTAGCTTCTAAAACAAGATTTTTAGGACTAAAAACATTCGGGATACTGAGGGGGGTATCGAAACTGCTTTCTGTGACCGTAACGGTGGTTGCCATATTGTCCATCTTCATGCAACCCCCGACAACGAGTGTTGAGAGTGCAACGAATGACAATACAACAAATGATTTATTTGTCGTAAACATATGATTAGTAGTTTTTTATAAAATAAAAATAAAGTGAATTGAGCCGTTTTGAATCAAACAAAACGACAGGACAGACGTGTGGCTGTCAAACAGAAAGGATAGTTATCGGCGGTTGCCAAATGTCTTGAATAGAGGATTTTGGAAAAGTGGAAATAAAGAAAAAGCCATTTTCTTGAATGAGAATGGGTCTTTTTGACAAAATAATAGGCAATGCGTTAGGCAAATCAGCTATGATAACGAGGTTCGGAGCGCAAGAACAGTCGCCACCACAACAGCCTTTCTTTTTCTTTTTAGGGTCGGAACAAGGTTTTTTACAGCAATCTTTTTGGCACTTTTGAGCGTGTTTTACTTCCGTTTTGCCTGCTTGTTTTTTACCACTACAAGCATACATACTCGATGTTGGGAGCAACCCAAAAGCAAGTATCATAGCACAAGGCAATAGTATGGCAGTAAAAAATCTCATTTAGACGAAGAAACGTTTGATTCGCTATTTTGTTTTGTTTTTTGCAGATTCATTAACACGCATTATGAATCGCTTCCTTTTTTTAATTTTGCTCAAAAGTACAACCAATTACATAATAAACTAAATTTTAGACAAAATGAAATTTAAACTGACTTGCCTTTTTGGGCTGTTTTTCTTTGCGTTATCTGCCCAAACGAATGGGGGCAAAAAGACAATGGACAACGGTATTTACGCTGTTTGGAATAAAATAGATGCCCAAGCCCTTTCCAACGATGGACAATGGGTTGCCTACAATGTGCGCCCGAATACTGAGGGGGATGCTGTTCTCTCAATTTGGAATGCGACTAAAGGTACTGTCAAAACTTTTCAACGAGGCGAAAAACCGACTTTTACGGATGACAGCCAGTTTTTGATTTTTACCATCAAACAACCATTGGATAGTTTGAAGGCAAAACGGCGTAAAAAGGTAAAAGACGACGATTTGCCTAAGGATTCGTTAGGTATTTATGCTTTGGCGACGGGCGAATTGACCGTTATTGGCAATATTAAGTCTTTTGCTGTGCCGCAAAAATGGGGAGGTTTTGTGGCGTATCAATATGAAGTCGTCAAACCCAATGAAAAAGAGGCTAAGGAAAAGCCGAAAAATGGGGCAGATACTACTGCAGCAGTTAAACCTAAAGCGAAACCTAAGGCAGAAAGTAAAGAAAATGGTACAAAAGTAGTGTTGCACAATTTAGCGTCAGGTCAACGCGATACTTTTCCTTTTGCCATGGAATACGTTTTTGCAAAGCGTGGTAAACGGTTTTTAGTGTCTGATACAGGTTTGGATTCAGTCGTTACGGCTGCTGTTCAAACGGTGGATTGTGAAAAAGGGATTAAGCGGACTTTGTTTCAACAAAAAGGAAAATACAGGCAATTGGTACTTGACGAGTTGGGTACTCAAGCCACATTTTTAGCTGATTTGGACACGACAAAAGAACGTGTGAGACCTTATCAATTGTTTTATTGGAATGATAAAACGATAGGCAATGCTAAGGAAATTGCTCATTCTAACACCAGTTTTGGCTCTTTATCCAATTATTTAGTGAGTGAAAACGCCAAACCGACATTTTCGGAAGATGGTTCAAAATTGTATTTTGGCATTGCGCCACAGCCCATTTTGAATGATACCACTTTGTTGCCAGAGGAAATTGTGAATGTCGAAGTGTGGCACTATCAAGATGCACGTTTGCATACACAACAAAAAGTACGCTTGGAACAAGACCGCAAAAAGAACTATGCGGTTGTGTATTATCCAACGACGAACAAAATGATACCCCTCAGTAATCCGAGCATTCCGGACATTGATTTTGAAGAACAACGCAATTTTGATGTGGCTGTTGGCACAACAAATGAGCCTTATTTGCTACAAACGACTTGGGAAGGCTCGCCGAGTAATGATGTTTATTTGACGGATTTGAAAACGGGTACTCCAACGCTTATTACTAAGAAAATACGGGGTAATGCAACACTTTCTCCTAATGGAAAGTATGTTTTTTGGTACAATGAGTTGGATTCTGCTTGGTTTGCGTATTCGGTTTTGAATAAAAATATTGTTCAAATGACGGATAACAAAACGGTGAAATTCTATGACATTGAAAACGATGTGCCTGATTATCCAAATGCTTATGGTGGGGCAGGGTGGCTGCGCGATGACCGTTATGCGTTGGTTTATGACCAATTTGATATTTGGCGCATTGACCCGACGGGAAAAGAAAAACCGACGCGTTTGACAAAAGGACGTGAATCAGAAATGGTTTATCGCTATATCAAATTGGACAATGAAGAACGATTTATTGACCCAAATGCAACGATATTGTTGCAAACAAAAAGCGACAAAACGATGGCTGAAGGTTATGCCCAATTGGACTTGAAAACAGGAAATGTGAAGCAAATTTTAGTAGATGATTATGCTTTTTCAAATCGTCCTATGAAAGCGAAGAAGTCAGAATCTTATGTTTTTACGAAGCAAAACTTCAAAACATGTCCCGATTTGCTTTATACAACGGATTTTAAAACGACACAACGCATCAGCGATATCAACCCTCAACAGAGTGAGTACGCTTGGGGAAGCATAGAATTGGTGGAATGGACGGCTTTGGATGGTCAAAAACTGAGGGGGATGCTTGTAAAGCCTGAGGGTTTTGACCCAAAGAAAAAATACCCCATGATTGTCAATTTTTATGAACGCAGTTCAGATGGACTGCACAGTTATCGCACGCTTGAACCGGGTCGTTCGCAGATAAATTATACTTTTTATACCAATCGGGGTTATTTGGTTTTTAATCCAGACATTCCATACAGGACGGGTTATCCAGGCGAAAGTTGCTTAAATTCAGTGATTTCAGGCGTAACAAATTTGGTCAATCAAGGCTTTGTTGATGAAAAACGGATTGGTGTTCAAGGACACAGTTGGGGCGGTTACCAAGCGGCTTATTTGGTGACAAAAACGGATATTTTCCGTTGTGCCGAAGCGGGTGCGCCTGTTGTGAATATGATTAGTGCATACAGTGGCATTCGTTGGGAATCGGGTCTGATGCGTCAATTTCAATACGAGCATACGCAAAGCCGTATTGGTGGTAGTCCGTGGCAATATCCTTTGCGTTTTGTAGAGAATTCGCCGATTTTTTCAATGGATAAAGTCAACACGCCTGTTTTGATATTGCAAAATGATAAAGACGGTGCGGTGCCGTGGTATCAAGGCATTGAGTTCTATGGTGCCTTACGTCGTTTGAACAAACCCGCTTGGATGTTGAACTACAATGACGAACCGCATTGGCCCGTTAAATTGCAAAATCGTATTGATTTTCAAATCCGTATGCAGCAGTTTTTTGATTACTATTTGAAAGACGCGCCTAAACCGAGATGGATGGAACGAGGTGTTCCTGCTATGGAGAAAGGGATTATGCAAGGTTTGGAGTTAGACGGTAAGTAATGGTGAATAATTTAATGGTGAATGGTGAATGAAAAATGCCATACTTGAATAAATCAATCATTCACCATTCACCATTAAATTATTCACCATTACTTCACGAAAGTATAATAATATTCTTCTGGAAAATCTTCATAAACGCCCGCCAAAATGACTTTTCCTTTTGTAGATGTTATCAAATTGACCGCTTCATCGAGGCTGCTGACTTGTTTATCATTAATATGAGTGATGACAAAACCGATTTCCATGTTTTTATTACCAATCAAACTGCCTTTTTCGATGCCAACGACTTTAATGCCTTTGCCACCTATTTTACGGACTTCTTGTTGCGTCAAAGGACGTAAATTGCTAATCCCAATTTTTTTGAAGGCTTCAATATTGCCATCAAATTTTTCGGGCAAAATGAGGTTTGTACCGTTGCTTTTGTTCCGTAATGTGATATTGGCAATCGAGCGTTGTCCTCTGCGAATATATTCGATGTGAACAATTTCTCCAGGTGTGTGGCGACCTACCTGTTCTAATAATTCTGCTTTGTTTTTGATTTTTTGACCATCAATGCCGATGATGACATCGCCTTGTCTCATGCCCGCTTCTTCGGCGGCACTTTTACCATTGACTTTGAAAACAAAAACACCATTCATCGAATTATAGTCGGCTGCTTTTGACATTGCAGGCGATAAATCATTGATTTCCACACCTAAAAAACCGCGTTGGACGACACCGTAGTTTTTCAAATCCCGAATCACTTTCATCGCCAAATTAACGGGTATGGCAAAAGAATAGCCTTCGTAACGCCCTGATTTTGTAATGATTGCCGTATTTATGCCCACCAATTCGCCATTCGTGTTGACCAAAGCACCGCCTGAATTACCTGGATTGACGGCGGCATCGCTTTGAATGAATGATTCAATGGAGTAACTGTCTTCCAAAATATTGATGCTGCGTCCTTTTGCGGAGACAATACCTGCCGTAACGGTTGATTCCAAATTGAACGGATTGCCGACTGCTAAAACCCACTCACCGACGCGGATACTATCAGAATTGCCAAACCGAACAGGCAACAAACGTTGTGCATCCACTTTTATCAAAGCCAAATCAGTGGAAGGGTCAGTCCCAACGAGGCGAGCTGTGTATTCCCGTTTGTCGTCCAATGTCACTTGAATATCCGTAGCATCTGCGATGACATGGTTATTGGTGACAATATAACCATCGGGTGAAATGATAACACCTGAACCCGTCGAAGCACCCACCACGCCATCGTTCCAAAAGTTGTCAGAACCGCCACTTGTCAAGGCTTTGATGTTCACGACTGAGGGGGTAATCGTCGCCGCCGCAGCGATGAAATTTGTCGGTGAACTGGACAAAAACTTGCGTTGCAGATTGCCCGAAAGTGTAAAGTCTGAATAGTTGGCATAACGGGCATTCGAGCCGTCTCGCAAAACAATTTCGCGGGGTAGTTCAAAATAACGTATGCCCAAAACGGTCAAAATAGCCGTTGCGAATGAAGCAACAACTGCAATGAAGATTGTTCTATGATTATTATTTATTTCCATCATCGGGTGAATATTGTTTGTTTGGTACAAAACTGTGAATCATGTTAATCCGTTTTAATCAGTGAAATTCGATTTGTAAAGTAAGGAGGAAAACGGAATGTTTCATAATGTTTTAGCCATTATTAACGGTGTTTTCGACATTCATCTGAAAAAACATTAATTAAAGGTCAAGTTTTATCTATGAACGTCTGACATATTGGCTTTGTTATTCAAATTTTTATTTTATTTCAAAATATTGAGAATCAATTTTTTAGCATAAAAAAAATCAATTTTATCTTTTTATTCTATTTAATTTTTAGCTTTACATTTTAATAATTGAAATATTGAAAATGAACCATTGTATTTATAGATTGTTTTAATACAAAATATAATCAATGTTTTCATTATTCCAATTTTCCCTTCCAAGGCAGGCTCAACTTGATGCGCTTATTCACACTCAAAAAGACGCGGAGCTAACGTATAATAAAAACAAGTTAGAAGGTTACGACAATGACAAAAACCAAATATTCTTAGGAAATGGTGCAGATGTTTGGGCGGCAGCCAAAGTTGCCATGTCAGAATGGGCAATGTTTCCCGATAGTTGGGCACGCATTTATTACCAAAATCCAACTTTTACTGAGGGGGATATTGTTGTGATGTGCGCGCGTGTTTTTGGCATTTGGTGGCTCAATGCGTCACGAATTTTGTATGTTAATGATGATGCGCATCATTTCGGTTTTGCTTATGGCACGTTGCCGAATCATGTAGAATCAGGTGAAGAACTGTTTCAAATAACCAGAGATGAGCAAGGGGACGTTTATTATACACTGACGGCATTTTCACACCCACGGTTTTGGGCAGTCAGGTTGACTTATCCTTTATCACGTTATTTTCAAAAGAAATTCGTTAGGGACTCACTTCAAAAAGTTAAAAATCGAACGTATGAAAAAACCAAACTCAAATAAGACTGATTGGCTCACAAACCCATTACACCCCATTGGTTTTTGGCTAAAAATATATGTTTTGACTTTTGTTTTTATCGTTTTAAAGTCGTCTCCATCTCAACCCACTTGGGCTATTATCCTCGTTTTGTTTGCTTCATTGGTACTTGTTCCCATTGGTTTTCAACAAGTTAATAAACGTCAATCAATGTTTCGGATGGACCCTGATGGTTTGGTTTTACACATGCCTTGTGTTTTGTTCTTAGCCATGAGTTTTCTTTTAGATCGCGGCAATTTAGCTGGTATCTTTGCATTGCCTTATGCAACATGGTGTGTTGAAACTTTTTTGCGCGGATTAAAAATAGAGAAGAATTTGGTGTACCTCATAACCGCCGCAGTTTTTGCTTTCTTATCCATTGGCTCAATATGGCTTCTCTTTTACCGATTTGGTATCCAACCCCTTGGTTTTTCGAGTTGGATAGTCATTTTGACGGGCGTTCATTTCCATTATGCAGGTTTTACATTACTAACATCATTGGTACTTTTTTTATACCAAAAACCTGATGATAGATGGACACGTATTGTCAGTATATCTGTTATCATTGGTGTTTTTTTTACGGCAATTGGTATTACTTTGACTCAATCAGATTATGGTCATATCTATGAAACTCTTGCAGGTGTTTGGATGGGCTGTTCAGCTATAGCGGCGGGTTTTATTTTTATCAAAAATAGTTTTTTGGAAAAAAATGTAACCAAAATATTGTGGCTTTTGGCGGGGATTTGTTTAGTGATGTCTATGATTTTAGCTTGTCTCTATGGTTTGCGTTCTGTTATTCCTCTGGATATATTGACGATACCTTTTATGCAAACGGTACACGGCACACTCAATGCCTTGGGCTTTGGTACTTTGATGCTTTTGGGGTGGGCACTGAAAAAAAAGTGAATAACGAATTTTGAAGTAGTAGAAAGGTTATGTGTTGATTCCTTAATCGAATACCCCCCTCAGTATTTTACCTCTTAAATAGCTAAATTGAGGCAAAAAAGTCTAATTTTGCGAAAAAATCAAGGAGATAAACCGTTTGGTCTTTCCATTGATGAATCAAAAATAAAATGACAAAAAAGCACACATTGCCAGATACAAAGAAAGCGCATCCCAAAGAAAAAGCCCGATTGCACCCACGCAACAAGCATCGGGAACGCTATGATTTCAAAGCATTAATTGGCAGTTGTCCCGATTTGGCAGAATATGTTCAATCAAATATTCACAACGACGAATCCATCAATTTTTCAGACCCTAAAGCGGTAAAAATGCTGAATAAAGCATTGTTAAAGCATCATTACGATATTAACAATTGGGATATTCCAGAAGGCTATTTATGTCCACCAATTCCTGGCAGAGCCGATTATATCCATCATATAGCAGAAGTATTGAGCCGATATAATTTTGGCAAAATACCGACAGGTGAACAGATAAAATGTTTGGATATTGGGGTGGGGGCGAATTGCGTTTATCCCATTATTGGTCAAAAAGAATACGGTTGGTCATTTATTGGTGCCGATATTGATGCGGTGGCAATTGAGTCAGCAAAGAAGATTTTGGCATCGAATCCGACGCTGAATGAACACGTTGAATTGCGATTGCAAGACAAGCCCAAAGATATTTTTTACGGCATTTTGGATAGAGAAGAACGCATTGACGTAATGATTTGTAATCCACCTTTCCATTCCTCGCTTGAAGATGCCCAATCGGGTACGCTCCGTAAATTGAATAATTTGAACCCTAAAAAGGAAAAAATTACCGAACCTGTCTTAAACTTTGGTGGACAAAACAATGAATTGTGGTGTGAAGGCGGAGAAGTGCAATTTGTGGAACAAATCATTCGCCAGAGCCAACGATTTTCGCAAACGTGTTTTTGTTTTTCTACTTTAATTTCCAAACAATCGCATCTCAAAAGCGTCTATGCGGCTTTAAAAAAAGCGGTTGCGCTGAATGTTAAAACCATAGAAATGGGGCAAGGCAACAAAACGAGTCGTATTGTTACTTGGACGTTTCTTAATCGGGAACAACAGCAGGCATGGCGTGAAACACGTTGGCAAGGAGATGATGAATTGATAGCAAAAAAATAAGCGAATAAAGCGGAGTACGACCCCCTCAGTATAAATAGTAAAACGCAACACAATTTACCCTAAAAACCCCAATATCTCCATCCAAACATTTCTCACAACAGGTACGCCCGCAACCAGATTCTTTTGCCGCGTTTGTAAAACTCGTTCTCCCGGAAATGTTATTTTATGCGATTCATCTATTGCAACAGATTGATGATAGTCGTGGATAATATTGTTGATAATCTGCGAAATGCTTGAATAAGTGCCTAATTTCGATACATCAATAGCAATATAAACTTGAGAAGAAGCTATTTCCGCAGCTTTTTGACTGATTTCATGCGTGGCTAAACCGCTTGACAACACAGCCGCTAAAATATCCAACAACAAGGACAAGCCTGCGCCTTTCCAATAACCGACAGGAATAGAACGCCATGATTCGAGTATCAAATTAGGGTCATCGGTTAAGTTGCCCTCTTTGTCATAACCACCTGCTACCGATAATTTTTCATTTTTCATCGCTGCCGATTCCATCGCACCAAAGGAAAACTGCGACATAGCCATATCTAACACAATGGCTTCATCTTCGTAAGGAATGGCTAAAACCAAGGGGTTATTGCCCAATTTAGCATTTGTTGCGCCCCAAGCAGGCATATTAGCCGTTGTATTTGTCCAACCAATAAAGACGAAACCCGCTTTTGCCGCTTGCCAACCATAAGTACCACCGCGCATCCAATGATTGGTATTTGCCATGGCTACGCAACCGATGCCGTGTTCTTGTGCCAATGCCATAACTTTGTTTGTCGCACATATAGCATTTGAAGGACCCGCACCGAGATTGCCGTCCCATTGTTCAATACCACCGAATTTATGTTTCAAAGTAGGCACTGCTTCGGGTATGACATAGCCTTTTTGTATATATTGAACAAACCGAGGGAAACGATTGACACCATGCGTATAGATGCCATCAACACTGTTGTTGGTGAAAACGACTGCACATTCGGTCGCTTTTTCTTGTGAAAAACCATTTTGCAATAAAATGGTTGTAAAAATTGACTGCATCTCTTTTGCGGATACAATAATGGAATCGTTTTGTGTGGTCATAGTTATAGAGACTTGATTTTGAATGAATTTTCAACAAAAATAGAAGGATTGAGTTGATAATCATTATTTAGCGCACATTCATTCAACATTTTTTTTGAAAAAATAATACTTTTGTAGAAGCTAATGGCATAAACAATAAGCCTTTTTCGGCGGTAATAACTCTGTTTTTTTCAAGTCAAAAAAACTGAATTTAATCATGAATAAAAAAATCGTCTTGAATTTTGCACGTATGGATTACGAAGTTGAAGGGATTGACTATCGTTACAACAACGCGCATCCACCTGTTTTTTATACCAACGCCATTGTCAAAGTACCTGATAAATATTTCAAAGAATCCATAAGCATCGGGCTTCCATTGGGTAGAACCATGGAATTTGTTGAAAAACACAATGCGGGCATGGCAAAATATGTCCAAAAAGTCCTTGAAGGATACAGCGACCAACCCGAAAGTGAGCTATTGGCATTTCAGTCTTTAGAACACGATGGCTTTGATTTGAAACAGTTTATCATTTATATGCTGTCAGAATTGAATATTGAGATTGAAAAGACTTAAGAGAATGATGAAAAATAAATAATAAATGAGGTGTTCCCAGTTTGGATACTTGCCATTAATTTATCCAACGATTTGCGTGCCTTTGCGCCTTGATAAGCATCTTCAATGGACAGTGCGGGCATAACATAAGGCGTATTTTCCCAACCATTGGGCGCAAGGGTGTGCATCAAATCGTCACTGGCAAAACCATTAGGGAAAAGGTCTTGAAATAATTGCTGACATTCGGCATCTGTGTATTCTTTCATGTGCTTTTTTTTACAAAATTAATGTTTTTTAGTAAAAAGGATAGTTTTTAGAATTGGATTTGCCAATTTGTCACGTCTATACTGAGGGGTATTAATCTTTGCACAAAATAGAACAATATGATATTCAAATTTGAGAAAGAAGACTTTCGAGACCATGCAACTTTGGTTTTTTACAATAGGGCTATTGGTGATAATAAAGCTATAGCTTGGGAATTTGATGACAAAGAATACATCATGGCAGATGCCTACTGCAAAAATCCAGAATGCACATGTCAAAGCACTTTTATTATCATTGCACCAAAAGACAATATAACAGAAGGCAAAGGTTTTTTCTATAACTATGAGAATAAAGCATTTGAAGAATCTGAACACGATATTCCGCAAAACTGGATTGAAGAAATTCAAGCTGACGATGAATTGCACGATATTTTCCGCCAAAGGCATAAAGACATCCGCGCAGCTTTTTTAGAACAATTACTACTCGGTTTTGACACTAAAATTGGTCGTAATGACCCTTGCCCTTGTGGGAGTGGGAAGAAGTATAAGAAATGTTGTGGGGCTTGATGGAGTCTTAGTGATAAACAAAAAGCACCGCTTATATTGAGGGGTCAAATCATCACCTTTTGACCTAACTTAATGGACATCTTAAACTCATTCGTCAGTTTTTGTTGCAAACTACGATAGGCATTAGGGTTTTTGGAAAACATTTCTGGAACACCAATAAAGGCTTCAACTTTGCCAAGTCCGAGTAATTTTTCGTTGAAATATTGTTTGCTATTGGTAATTTGCCGCATGGCTTTTTCAGTATTGTCTTCCAATTTTTCTTTTGAAGACATATTCATTTTATCTTCACAAAAAACTATGTTTTTGTTTTTAAAAACAACAAAATCACAATTGTTTTCTTGAATGAGACACATATCTATGGCGATAAAGCCAATTTCTTCAAGCGTTTTGTTTTTTTCTACTGATTGTATAACCTCAATAGCTTTTCTTTTTTGAATGGCATCGGGATTATCTAAAACAATACAAGGGGCTTTATCCAATACCCAAAATGATGTTTGTTTCTTTTTAGCATAACAGGGTGTTTTGCCAACTTCTTCAAGCATAGCCTCAATTTTTGTTTTCAATTCCATATCAATAGCTTCCGTTTGAGGTTATAAAATCGGCATAAACATCATAAAGTGCATCATATTCAAAACCTATTTCTTCAAATATTTCGTCAAGATAATTACGGTCAATTAAGCTTGTTGTAGTGTCAAAAATAGATTGACTATACCCATCTCGAAGGACATACGCACCGAAATTTGAAGGATTGAGCCTAAACTCAATGGCTATTTTATTCTCCGCTTCTGGTTGTAATTGACCTACTTTCCAAGCAAAAAGTAAGTTGTTGAGATAGCTTAAAATATAAGGACTGTGTGTCGTAATAAAAACTTGATTTGGGCTTTCCACTATCATATTGACCATCAACGCAATGATATTTTTCTGAGCGTTGGGGAATAAATGTGCCTCGGGTTCTTCAATAATTTTAAAACTATGCGATTTTTCGACGGTAGAAACAAGCAGATCTTGTAAAATACGAATTGATTCTTGTTGACCCGTTGAGGCTTCGCTAAATGGAATATGTATTTTATCCAACTGAATACCTTCAATTTCGGAAGACAATCGGTATTCACCTTTGAGAATTTGAGAGATTTTATCAATTTTATTACTTAATAGGGGATTTGTCTCCGATAATTTTAAGATATTACTAAAACGCTCTTTCAAACGTGGTACTTCTTCGAGAAAAGCTTGCATCAAAAATAAATCAGCTTTCCCGTGAAATCCGCTTAAATTTTGAGTTAAAATATTTTTAATTATTTCGCCATAAAATAGTTTGTCAATTTGGTCGCCATAAGCAACAGAAATATTGCGCCCTGCGGGTATGAAAAAAGGGCTGTTGTCATCTTTAAACAAGATATTCAAGTCTTTTCTTAATTCTTCGATTAAACGAACACTTCTTGTTGTCTTTTCTTCAACAACTTTATTGTAATATTTTTCAAGTGTTTTTAATAAATTGAGTTTAAATTTATTGCTAAAGTCCAGTAAAACAAAATTGATTTCTGATTCGACAGCAAACCCACCTCGTTTTGTTATTTCTATAAAATTTTGTTCATCAAGATAATATTTAATATTAAAAGAGCCTCTTGATTTTAAAAGTCCAAAATAGTCACTAAATTTTTTTTCAAGCCTTTCGCGTATTGAAAAAAACAAACTTGAAAAATCTACATTATTTTTTTTAAATTTAAAATTTACAACTTCATCAATCATGTCACCACTCATTGATTTAAAAAAATAAACCAATTTGGCAAGTGTACTTTTCCCACTGGCTTGTTCACCAATCAGAACTGTAAAATCTTTAATTTCGATTTCTACATCTTGTAGTGGACCGAAATTATGAACGATGATTTTTTGCATAACTTTAAATTTTTCTCAAAAATACACTTTTATTTAAAAAAAGCACCGCCTTTACTGAGGGGGTGCTTTTTGTTTAGAAAAAAATATCAAATACTACACATCATAATTCAAAACAGGTGCCAACCACCGTTCCGCTTCCTCCAAACCAAAGTCCTTGCGTTCTGCATAATCCTCCACTTGGTCTTTTGAAATCTGACCCAAACCAAAGTATTTTGAATCGGGATGACTGAAATACCAACCTGAAACCGCCGCCGTCGGATACATCGCATAACTTTCAGTCAAGGTGATGCCCGCATTTTCTTCGGGTTTGAGCAGTTGCCAAAGTGTGCCTTTTTCAGTGTGTTCAGGGCAAGCTGGATAGCCAGGGGCGGGTCTGATACCTTTATATTCTTCTTGAACGAGCGCTTCATTCGTTAGACTTTCGTTTTGGTCATAACCCCAAAACTCTTTACGCACACGCTCGTGCATACGCTCTGCAAAGGCTTCTGCAAAACGGTCTGCGAGAGACTTTAACAAAATAGCGTTGTAATCATCGAGGTCTTTTTCAAATTTTTCAACCCATTTTTCGATGCCAATACCTGCCGTTGTTGCAAAACCACCGATGTAATCTGTTTTGCCAGATGATTTCGGTGCAATCCAATCGCTTAGACAATAATTCGGTTGCCCCGGTGCTTTTTGATTTTGCTGGCGCAAATGGTGGAGTGTCACCAAACCTTCCGAAGGTTTCAAACCTTCGGAAGGTTGTATTTGTAGTTTTATATCATCTTCCTCGCTGTTTGCTTCCCAAAAACCAATCACAGCACGAGCTTGCAACCACCCCTCAGTAATGATGCGGTCGAGCATCTTTTGTGCATCGTTATAGAGCTTTGTCGCTTCGATTCCAACCACTTCATCGGTCAAAATAGCAGGATATTTGCCATGCAATTCCCAAGATTGGAAGAAAGGAGTCCAATCAATATAAGGGCGTAATTCAGCTAAATCGTAGTTATCAAACACTTTTGTACCTAAAAACGTAGGTTTCGGTGGCGTATAATCCGACCAATCCAC
>JAYTMI010000863.1:0-5463 GCA_043728625.1 Saprospiraceae bacterium
ACTATTGGCTGCTATATCAATGGGAAGCCGTGGGTGCCTAAACCTTTTTTGTGTGTAGCTTGTGATAACTATTTAAAAGTTACTTATGATGCAAGTCAAAGCAATCTTTTTGTCCTTTCAAGTAATAATTATATCAAAGATTCAGTAGATCAATATCTCCGTATCTATGTTTATAAGCCAGTAATTGGTAATAACAAAATACCCTATTTTCCAGAGGGCATACTCAATGGAAGTGTAGGAAGAGATATTAATAAAAATACAGTTTACTATTTAGATACGACACAAATTAATATTGTTAAGTTAAACAAGATTGACACTGAAAAAAAAATCATTTCAGGGGAATTTCAATTTACAGCTATTAGTACCAAAAAGGATACTATCAAAGTTACAAGCGGTCGATTCGATACAAAATATTATTAATTTTCTAATCTTTTAAAATTCTAAAAATGAAAAAACTATTTATCCTGCTGCTGTGGTTAACCACGGCACTCAATTCTTATGCCCAAGAAGCTGTGAATCAGCCATTACTTGACTATTTCCAAAACATGGATATGAATCAAGTGAATACAGGTATTCTCAAAGAACGGGGCTTCCCTGTCTTTGACATGGACTTTTTTAATGGACAAACGCTAACGGATACAAACCGCTTGGATGTCAATCGCTTTGGTTGGATTTATATGCAGTTGATGCTCGGCAATGTGAATGACAATTCAAATCTGCCCGACCCACAAGTGTATATGAATCAATACATTAACGACTATACAGGCACAGGCAATATTCCTATTGCCATTGCAAACTATCGGTACAATTATATCAAGAGTACGGCTATTGATCAAAACTTGGTGTATGTGAACAACGGTAAAATGTATGATACGCCCAATCGAACAAATTCACCTTACGGTGAAGCCACACTTTTTGCTGCTACTACCCTTGCACTTAGAAGCAATAAAGCCAATACCTCATTTTCTGTTCCTTCTAATCTTTACTTGACCAATCAAACAGCCACTTTACAAACGCTTCAAGTTGACTTGGACGAAGGACAAGGTTATCGGACTATTTCTTTGGGGCAAAATTTTTCTACCCAATATTCGTCAAATGGCGTAAAAACAATTAAAATTAAAGCGACACTTATTGACGGGAATGGTGCGTTCGTACTTATAAGCCATACAAGCCTTGAACTCAACGACCCAAGCCTTATTAGTACACCCGATTCACCACCGATAAGCTATAATGAACTACCGACCAAAATGTAAATGCTGTTATACAAATAGGGAATAGTTTTCCTTCAGCTAAACTCAATATTTTTTATCATTGCCCCAATCGTGGTTTACAAAAACCTTTGATTTTTATTGAAGGATTCAATCCAAGTGAGCTTCAAAATCAGACTTATGAGGCAATGAAAACCCGATTAAAGGATTTCTTAAATATATCTACTTCATCTCCCCCCATGTGGCAACGCCTCTACGACGAAGGTTACGACTTGATATATGTGGACTTTGACGATGGTGCAGGCGACATTGTGACCAATGCACAAGTAGTGAAACGAGCGATACTCTTAGTGAACGAGATGAAACACGCTGCTGGCAGTAGCGAGAAAACAAAAGTTATAGGCGCCAGTATGGGCGGCGTTGTCGGCAAATGGGCATTGCGCGAGATGGAAATAGCAGGAGAAGTGCATGAAGTAGATCAATTTACGAGTTTTGATGCGCCATTGAAAGGCGCAAATGTGCCATTGGGTATTCAACACATGATAAAAGATTTGGCAACAAGAAACGGTAAAGTTGTAATTAAAACATTTTTCGGAAGTATTACGCTGAAATCATTTTCTATTGGGGAGTTTATCCCACTGATTCAAACTGTCAAAACGGTTTTCAACAAACCCGCAACGAAGCAAATGTTGTTTTACAATGCTTGGGCAGATGAAAGCAACCCACGCCAATTTCACGATGCTTTTTACAGCCAATTTGAAGCGCTTGGTGATTTACAACAAATCGAGCATATCAAAGTCTCGAATGGTTCAAGTATTGGACAGACCCAACTCCTTAACGCAGGTGAACTGTATGCGACTGTAACTGGATTTGGTACGACACCTGTTAGAACGGGTATTGGACGGACAAGTATTGATGTCACCGTAGCTTTAGATTTAAAAATATTTGCCATTCCTGCTTCTGGTAATGGTACTATTTACGGTGGTAATATATTATTGTCCGTTCCAGGTGGTGCTACAGTTGTTATGCCTAACCCTATCGTAAAAGCCGCATCTGGATTAAAGCCCTTTGACTCTGCGCCTGGAGGGTTCGAAAACTTTGGATTTCCGTTTATTGCAGGCGCACTCAGTTTTGATAGAGTCATAATATCTGCTAATTTCGGCACAAAAACAAATGGTTTATGGGGATTTATCCCAACATTTAGTTCGCTTGGCATCGCTGAACCGAGTGATGTCAACGCACCGCTCACTGGCTGCGGTAGCAGTAGCTCTGACGGTTGTATTGCTTCTAATAGTGCGGCATCAAGGTCTGCGGACGTTCTAATAAACGGTGGCTTTGCACATAATCAAGGACATGTCACTATTAATCAACGGAATTATGATTTCATATTGAGTAAACTGCATACCAACTTTATTGATTTTAATGCACCAAATGGCATATTGACACGTACATTCAATTATGGCAAAAGTAACCAAACAAGCCCTAATCCTCGATTGGGAGAAACCGTTAAAGAAATTAACAGGTCAGTAACAGTTCAGAACACGGGGGCAATTTGGGTCAATCGAAATAATAAAATTGGTTTTATTGATGAAAACAATTTACAAAATCAGGCAAATGCTCTTTTTGACTTACGTATAAAGGCGGGTGTTGATCAGTGTGTCTCAGCTAACTCAACCGTGACTCTTCAAAACGGCGGTAGTATGATACTCGGAGACCCCTCAGTAAACAATACGGCAAATGTCCATATTGATGGTGGAGGCATCTTAAATGTAAAACAGAATGGCACTTTGAGCATAGAGAACAATTCCCAACTCATCATCGAAAGCGGCGGCAAACTCATCATCGAGTCAGGTGCAATACTCAACCTTGTGGGCAGCGAGTCAAAAATCGTCATCAAACAAGGCGGACAACTGATTATCGGTGGCGAAATCAATATCACAGGCAACGGACATTTCCTATTCGAACAAGGCAATGTATTCACACTCAGTAGCAATCTCTTACTGAGGGGGGCATCGAGTTTTACACCACTTATCAAAATCGGGTTGGAAGCAACCGTTATTGTGACAAATCCTTTTGTGTGGCGAATAGAAAATGCCACAATACTACATGAAGGCGGCGAGACAACAGGCAGCCAACGCTATATTTGGCTTAAAAATGGCGCAACATTCAGAGCCAGTAGCGTGTCATTCGAAAACCAAAAAATACCGCCGTTTGGTCCAATATCGGGTTCTTTTGTCGTGGTTGAAGACCCTTTTGACCTCAACAATGACCCAGATGATGTGGATTATAGTTTTGAATTCTGTTCATTTCAAGACGTAGGCATTGCCGTCGAATTGAACGTACCTTACGCTCAATCTATGCCTTACGATTTTAGAAATGTCAATCTTGAATTTAAATTCACTTCGTTCACAAATTGCCAAGCATTGAGAGCAGATAGAAGTTATACGACTCTTTTTGAAAACTGTACTTTGGTTAAATCTGATATGGATATAGCACATACCTATTGGCTCAATATAAGAGAAACATCCATAAATTTTAATCCACCTGCAGGCAACGGTCCACCCATGACTGGTCGTGGGAATGGCACGGCTATCAAAGCGCGCTATGTTGGACATCTTTGGTTTAGAGAAAACTCCTTAATTGATAGCTGGACAACGGGTATTGATGACAGTGAAGGGGCATGGAATATCATCAACACCGAGTCTACGATACAAAGATGCGGTACAAGCATAATCTTAAATGGTTTGTTAAATCCGACAACGGAAGTCGGCTTATTGTACATGAAATGTACACGTTTGATTCAAAATGACGCGGGTATCAAAGGTCAAGACATTATTTTTAGTCTTCAGGTTGAACCGCAACACGCCAATATATTCACAAGGAATATGGACAATCCAAATGGGCTTTTTATTGAATCCATATTTCGAGATAGACAGAATATAGATACAGAATTGCAGCTCTTTCGCAATTATTGGGATGGCATGACACCCCCAACGACACCTGTAAACGATTTTTGGTCATTTAGAGTTCAAACGGGATCTCCACCACAATTTCAGTTCAACCCTTGGGTCGGAACCATTCACATTGACCCTGTTCGGACAACAGAATTTGACCCCGCCGTTGAAACGTGTGGTGGTATCGAACTTAGAGATGCTTTTGAAGACCCTTTGGCACAAAGAACCATTGTGAATATCAACGGCATATTATACGATGTAAAAATTCAACGAGACGCGGGTATGCTCAGTTTAAACCAAAACAATTTGGTCGCCGCACAGAATTTACTAAATCCTGTTGCTGAAATACCGCAAAGCATTAGAGATACGGCAAGTCCTGCCGTCAATCATTTTATTGCCGTTTCTCGTGCTTTAACATTGAGAAATGGTGTACAATCCCGTTCAAAGTCAAGCAGTGGCTGGTTGCCTGAAGCAATTGTGGGTATCGCAAAACCTCAAAATATGCTTGTGCTGTCACCAAATCCTGCAAACGAACAGTTTGACATATCGTTACCACGCGGCGATTACGATATTCAAGTATTTGACGCACTTGGAAAACGTATTTTCACCAAAAATACTGAGGGGGTCACAACCGTAGATGTGCGCTCTTGGCATAATGGCATTTACATAGTTAACCTTTTGGATAAAGTGAGTAAGAAAAAGACGTTTAGTAAAGTGGTGGTGCAACACTAAAGTTGTTCATTTTTAAATAGTCGAAACGCCCGTTCAAGATTCCTTTGAACAGGCGTTTCTCTTTTCGCTAAAATGTTCGACAACTTCTTGATCGAGATTTTTCCAGACTAAAATGCGACAAAGCTGTTTGGGAAAATGACTATTCCGTATGGAAATGCGACAATGCTGTTTGGAAAAATGACTATTCTGTATGGAAATGCGACAAAGCTGTTTGGAAAAATGACTTTTCCGTACGGAAATGCGACAAAGTTGTTTGGAAAAATAACTTTTCCGTACGGAAATACGACAAAGCTGTTTGGAAAAATGAATATTCAAGAAACACGGAGGGCAGACATTTGGCTTTTTTAAAAGATTGACAAAGTAAATTTTACAAATATACATAAATACGATATTTTTGGCATTATTGTTGATGAAAAAAAATTGCAATATAATTCCGTATTGCTTAAATCAATGACAATGAAAAATGTCGCGCTTAAAACGTACAGAAAGAAGACACAGCGCTTGTTGTACACCTTTGCTACCATCATTCATCAACACTTATCAAATGACGAGCAGTTCATTTCTTTGAA
>JAYTMI010000864.1:0-2646 GCA_043728625.1 Saprospiraceae bacterium
CAGATTATAAAAGTGCGTTTTGAAGTCAGCAGTAAAATTGATACCTTCATTGGGTATTATATTGACCTCGACAACTTGAATATTCTGTCTTGTCCACAATCTTTTGGGCATAAATCCACGATTACGGATGCCACTTTTGGTCTTGCAAATGGTAAAATAGTGCTTGCGACACCGACTGTGGGTCTGTCACCTTATACTTTCTTATGGAGCAATGGTTTGTCAAGAGATTCCATAGTCAACCTTGCTCCAGGCGATTATAGCGTGACGATAACCGATGCGAAGGGTTGTACGGAAATACAGACATTGACTGTTAAGCGGTCAACAGTCAGTACAAATGACCCAACTTCTGCCATCAATCGTTTGACGCTTGCGCCAAATCCGACGACAAATAGCGCAACACTTGCTGTTGAGTTCAACCGTCCAGTGGATACACGGGTTCAGATTTTCAATATGATGGGTCAAATGCTTTATCAAACAGCTGCAAAAGCTGCTGAACAACAGACTTTCGACCTCGATATGACAAATCGCCCTGCAGGTGTCTATCTCATACGCGTGACAGCAGAGAATAGAAGCTACGTTGTACGGCTTGTTAAGCAATAACGATTTCAAATTGCACAAAAAAAAAATCATCTCGAACATTCGAGATGATTTTTTTTTTGTGCATATCCCCCTCAGTAAAAAAGGATAAATAGAACATTATAAACCTAATTCTCTACGTAAAAACGCACTTTTATTATCATGTTTAGCCCAATAGTCGCTCATCATAGACTTTTTCAAAGTCGCATGGCTCATTTCCTTTTCGCCATCAAATTCGGCAAAACCTAAGATTTTGTAAGGAAAAGCGGCTTCAAAAGTGACTTCAAGACGGCGTTTTGACTCATATAAAAGGTTGCAAATTTTCGTACCATTAGCACCTCCTTTTATTTCAATTTTAGCATTCATGCCCTCAATCGGTTTGTGGCGAATACGGGTATAAGTTAGGTTTGGAATGACTTTAATTGTGCCTGTCGGCAAACTTGCAGGATTAATACGCAGTCGTGTAAAAATTTCATCTTCCAAAAGCACCCCCTCAGTATCGGGCGACTTATCGCCTTCATTTTCAAAATAAGAGTATTGATGCGTGGCATATTTATCGCCGCCTTTCCAATTAAGTTGAGAAAAGACTTGACCGCACCAATCCTGAACAGTTGTATTTGACTTCAAAGAATGTGGATATTTGCCTAAATCAATAGGCGTAAACAAACTCGTCATCATCGAATAGTCATAAATGCCTGTTTGGAAACGTTGTAGAGCGTTCAATTTCAAGACATTGACATTGTCATCACCTGCTTTGGCGGCATCATCGAGCTTAACTTGTTTCGATTTCGAGAACGGCTCGGTTACGAACACAAAGACAGCATAGCCTTTTCGCGGTTCATCGTAGCGATTGATTTGGTAATCGTAGCTCGTTATTTCAGCTTTTCCTGCATACCAATAAGCGTTAAATTCATTGTTTGGATTGTAGGAAACGGCAACAGCCTTTGAGAAATCGGTGCTTTTTATTGGGTGAACGGGCTGATTGCAACTTGCAGCAAGTACCATAAAAAGGGTAATTTTTAAAAATTTATTATTTTTCATAAATATTCTATTTAAGCATATTAATTAAATTATATTTTTTGTTTAAATATAAAATACTGAATTATTGTTTTTTAAAAATTAAATTAAAAGATAAATGTAAAAATAAACGACTAAATACCTTTTAACGATTATTTTAAGCTACAATCAAAAACGGTATGCCAACAATTTTGGGTCAAAATTTGCCTAATGAATAATAACAACAGCTTACAATTAGGGACACAAAAACAAAAAATAATAAAACGCAAAGAGCCCAACGACTAAAGAAAACAAAATTGAAAACGAATGACACAATCAAAACTAAAACTTTTTAAACAAAGGTTTACTTAAAAACTGGCGTTAAAACAATCTTACAATTTTTAAGCATACGTATAAATTTTTTTATCATCCTATGATTAAAACTTTACATCTTCCAATGAGCAAAGCAAATTTCCGCTTTTCTCGTCTGCAACAGAATAAGGCATATTTCGATATGAGTAAATCTTACAACAGTCCGTTTTTGGAACTGGACATTTTGCCTGTTCTACAATAAACTTGCCTATGGGGCTTTTGATGGTCGAGTCTTGACATGTTTTTCAAGGCTGTAAAGTACTGTATTCTCTTGTGTAACAACGAGATACAAGAGATGTTGTACAATTTATTTATAATATTCAAAAAAACTAAGGGCAACTTTAGGAAACAAAGAGTATGTTTTTTTAGATATTTTTTAGCATAGGAGATTCAAGCGACGGAGCGAAATGGTCATAAGCAGACTATGAAAGTTCATTAACCAAAACTTAAATTTTATTTTTTTACCAAAACCGATTTTCCATGCAACCGAATTTACAAGCATATATTCGTAAAATTATTCTGTTTTCTGTCCTATTCATATTGGGGGCGACCCCTCAGTATGTCGTGGCTCAAGCCTGCAATACGACCTATCGAATTTGGATGGATTGTAGTGCTGAAGGTCAACAAGGGGTTTTTGAAAGCGGATTACAAGGCGTAAATGTGACGCTTTATAATGCCAATTGCATTCAGATTCAACAAGTT
>JAYTMI010000865.1:0-1660 GCA_043728625.1 Saprospiraceae bacterium
GGCTTGATACCCCGAGCGCGGTCGCCGCCTATCGAGGGTGAGGAGTTGAAAAACGTCGTCTGGTTATTCCTCCCGAATGACAAAAAAAGAAAAGAGTAAAAATCTGATGTCTTGAAGACCCAAGACAGCGCGGACAGCCAAAAGCATGCTCGAAAACGTCAAAAAGAGTCGAAAAAAACTAATTAACAATTTGATTGAATTACAGCCTTTTAGCTATTTTGTTAACCCCATCAGTATTCCTACTGAATGACAAAAAAAAAGCCTCACTGGGAGGATGGTTTAGGAAGAAATTAAAATATTGAAAACCCATAGAAAAAAGGGGATTGTGCTTGGACTTGAGATCGCCTTCGTTCAACACCAGCCTGTCGTCCGCTAATCGCGGACTACAGGCTTTTTTGTTCGACGACGTATTTTTTTTATTTTTTTATTTTTTTGTCGTCGTCAAAACAGCTTTTTTTATTTTTTTGTCGTCGTACTTCACGTCAAAACAGTAATTGCTACCCCTCAGTATTTTTGTCAATTTTGCCGATTTTTTGTTAATTATCGCACGAAATATAGTCAAATATAGGCTAAAAGTTCAATAATCGTCATCCGAAATCTTTTTAAAATCTGTCTCGGTTCGTTTATTTACCCCCTCAGTATTTTTGCCGTTTTGACTACTTTTTGTCAAATATCGCCCGAAATCAATTAGATGTCTGTTTAACTGCGTGAACTTCAACAGGTTTTGCCCAAAATGTTTGATATTTTGCCCAATGCTCTTTTCCTTTTTCTTCTCCATATTCTTTGTTCAAAAATGCAGGAATGTCATAATCGGTGTTTGGGATAATTGGGTCCATTATCCACACATAAGTCCATGATTTATCTTCGTTTTGATGTGTAGGTTCTAACCAACGAGTTCTTAGAAGTTGGTCTTTTTTCATCTGATTTGATGTTTTATTAAGTGCAGAATATAAAACATCTTTAATCCACATCTCAAATTCAGGTTTAACATCATTTTTGATGTAACTGACTATGATTAAAACTTCATCTCCATTTTTTGCACGCATTTCTTCTTTCGTTGGAATGGCAGTAATGGTCTTGGTAGTATTTGTGTTTTCCCCACAAGAGAAGAAAAGGATTACTACAAGTAGCATAAAAATACTTTTTAATTTCATTTAAAGGTTATTTTAATTATGAATTAATATGGTTGCTATTTTTCCTTTATCAATTAGAGTATTGATTATCAATTATTTATGTTTTACTTAGCTTATTTTACTTCGGGCTTTATTTTTATAGTTTTGCAAATATACGAGAAATACTAAATTCCTACTTAATATTTAAAATCTGTCAATTTTCCCTACAAAATATTGACTTTCAATAATTTATCTTTATTTACTTCTTTTTGTTTAATCGAAGAACGGATTTTTTTTGTTTTGGTTTCAGCGAACGGTTGTGTTCACGCATACCCGCCGCCGTTGGGCTTTTGTGTGTGGGCTTTTGGCGGCGGGTTGGCGTGAACACGGTGTTGAACAAAGCCTAACGGCAACCCTCCAACCCCCATCGTAATACGGCTCAATATCTGAAAAAAAACCAATAGCTTGCCTCTTTAAAAACAATTTTATCACAGTTAAAAAGAGGCATAAGATGGAAAAAAAAAGGCTGGCGACATCGCCCACAAGTT
>JAYTMI010000866.1:0-1556 GCA_043728625.1 Saprospiraceae bacterium
GGCATGATAACAGATTCGAGCACAGGTAAATAGGTTTTGTCCCAATGCGTATAATCTGAATGTCCATTAATCATCAGATGCACATGCATATCCCACAAGCCAGGCAGGACAGACATCCCCTCAGTAGAAACGATTTCCGCATCGCTTGGAATGTCTATGGCACCAACTTGACCAATCTTGACGATTTTATCGCCTTCGATGAGTATGACAGAATTCCGCAGAGGTGTTCCGCCAAATCCATCAATCAAAGTGCCGCCAACAAGGGCTTTTTTGTTTTGACCAAAAACACTCGAAACGAGTAAAAGGAAAGCCACGAATAAAGTAATGTTTTTCATTTTTTAATGGATTGTTTGATTACGTTTATATTACATTGTTTATCTTGCAAAAATAACAAATTAGTGGGCTTTATGCTTTTTATGAGGTGTTTTGGTTTGTATTTACATAAAAAAGCCTTGCCCCTCGTGATTCGGGACAAGGCTTTTTTTGTTGTTTTACTGTTAAAGTATGAAACCCCGATTCTTTCGGGGAGGGGATTAAAGGCTGTTCTAAAGAGAAAATCTTAAAAGCAACCTTTTATTGTTTTTCGTGAGCAACATTTGTTAATTTTGTTACTTCATTAAAAATTTGAAACCAGAATATGAAAAAACGTTATCCACGTACATTGTCATCTGGAGCGAATAATACAGTCATAGCTCTTTCTGAAACAGAAGTCGGTAAAATATTTACAGGTGATACACGCTCTGATATTGGTTCAGAGTCGCTCAAACTCCAATTTGCCAATAAGGTCAATGATTTACTCGTCCGTTTTATTCGGCTTGATGAACTCAATGATGAAGCTGAAATGTTGGTTATGGAGAGGCTCTTTCCAATGGATTTTCGGGCTTACGAATATGAACGCCGTGAATTGTGGTTAGATGTTTTTGAAGATCAATTACACCAATTGCATCAAAGCGGCTTTGTACATCGTGATTTACGTCGTCCTTCTGATATGCCTGGATTGACTTTTGACAATATCTTTCTGACACCGACGGGCTTGCGTTTGATTGATGTGGGTATTTCTGCCTTACAGGAACAAGTGGGTGAACGTTTATTCAATCGTTTTGTCCAACAAGAGTTGGCAGAATTGGAACTGTTTCGTTCTTTCTTTTTATCGAGATAATGAAACAAAAAAGCCTTGCCCTGTGTGTTTCGTGGGGCAAGGCTTTTTTTGTTGTTTTACTGAGGGGGCTTTTGGTTTGTTTACTCAGGTCAGAGGCGTGCGGCATAGTATGTTTCGCCTTTGGAAAGGCAGATGGAAGCAATTTTGGAACAAGGTCGCTCAATTAGGATATAAGTAAGCTACATCAAAACGGGGTTGAACCCATAGCATATTACCAAATATCTCAAAATCTTTTTTATCCTCAACTTAAAATGAGTTTATTCATTCTTCAATCTCCCAATGCAAAAGCCTCGTAAAACACCCTTTTATGAGGCTTTTGCATTCAGAAGAAAGTAATTTTTTTTGTTTACCAATACTCAGAAGGCAAAAAAAGGATAATAAATCTTTGAGTCTATCT
>JAYTMI010000867.1:0-6121 GCA_043728625.1 Saprospiraceae bacterium
GGCATGAGTTCAGTATTTTGACCGCAACGATAGCAAAAGGAACATTTGGTTTAACACCAAGTGAACACAGTCAATTCAAGAGTTTGGAAAAACAAAACCTGCGTGACCACATGACACCGCTTGAATTGATTTTAACATCATTTGGAGAAGAAGTCACACGCCAAATCACAATAAGTGACGAAGCACAAGGCTTTAACGAAAACCATGAAGCAGCCAGTAAAGGCGGACAATTAGCAGGGCAAGCAAGACGAAATGTTGAAAATCAATTAAAGCGAAGTATTGTGTCAAGCGATAATTTTCTTGGATTGAAAAACAAAGAAGATGAAGATAAACCTTTGGAAATCAAATGAATTATATAGAAATCTACAACAGTAAAAACATTTTGCAGTAAAAATGTTTTTACGCTTTCACTGCAAAATGTAATTTTTTACGATTGTTTCAACCAAAATAGGTAATTCAGGTTTGGCGGCAATGAGCACATTTTGGGCTTTAATTTTCTTTTTTAAGTAAGTCGCTGTCGTTTTCCCAAGCGTAAAAAACGGCATTTCGGGATTGAGTTTGTTATTTATGAGAAAAGAATCAACAGCACTTGTGCTAAAAAAAACAATGGCATCATAAGGCGTGCGGATACTGAGGGGGGTCCATTCAGTACGGTAAACGACTAATTCTTGAACATTTACCTTGTTTTTTGTTAAAATATTAGGCAAATCTGGTAGCCGCAAATTGCCACATACAAAAGTTACATCACTGGGATTCACTTTCTTCAAAATGACACGAGCCAATAGTTTTGCTGAATCCGCAGTTAGGCTCGGGGCATGGTTAAATTTTTGAAGCATTGTTTTTGTGGAACCCGAAATGGCATAACACTGTGTCGTATGTGGCAGTTTAAGTCTTTGATTATCAAGCGTTTGAAAAAATATTCTGACCGCATTTTGGCTCGTAAAAACAAGATGTTGTGACAACCCCGCTCGAATTGCCCTCAAAATATCGTCAGATACTGAGGGGGTATATCTAAGGAAACTGGTCTCCGTAAAATCCAATTTTGCTTCAGTTAAAGCGACACGCGAAGCTTCGTCAATAGGTCTAGTGAATAGTATTTTGGTCATGTTTTGTATTGTTGTATCGCTGCATTGTTGTATCGTTTGTGTATGACCCAGAAAACCATACAGTCCTACAACAATACAGCCCTATTTTTTCTTTAAAACTGACGTAATCTCATTGAGCTGACGTACTTTTTCAGTAAAATCACCCGTCAAAGTCTGTCTTATCTCTCTTAAATTGTCGAAAACCTGTTCTAATTCATCTGGAAAAGCATCTTCAAGGACTTCACGGATACGTTTAGCCAACGTTGGCGATTTGCCATTTGTGGAAATAGCTAACTTCAAACTACCTTTTTTGACAACAGACCCGAGATAAAAATCACAAAAATCGGGCGTATCTGCAACGTTTGTTATGATGCGTCGTTCCCTCGCCAACCCTTTTATTTGTTGGTTTAAAGGCTTATCATTTGTCGCTACAATCACCAAATCTTTCTCATTTAAATCTTGTGTTTCAAACCGTTTATAAACCAATTTTAGGTTTGGATACAGCTTTGAAAATTCGACGATTTCATCTCGGATTTCAGGTGAAACAAGTGTTATGTCAGCATGAGGACTGTTCTCCAAAACGGCTGTTACTTTCTCCAAACCCACATATCCACCGCCAACGATGAGCAATTGAAGTTGGTGCATTTTGACAAAAATGGGGAATAATTGGTTTTTAGGTTCAAGAAAATGGTTTGTTATTTTTGAATTACTCTCCTCTCCTATCTTATCGAATTTTTGTTCTTCGACTTTAATTTGAGCTTTCAAATCATTATTTTCTAAAAATTCAGCCGCCACTTTCCCAACGACAATAATCGCAGGTGCTTTAATATCATTCTTTTGTACAAGAGATTCAATGGTTTCGATTGTTCCAAAAACCGCTTTTTCATTTGGCAAAGTACCGTTTTGAATGACCGCAACAGACAAAGTTGATTTTCCTTCTGCTTTATAACACGCCACGATATAGTTCAAGTTGTTTATGCCCATCAAAATAACAATCGTCGCATCCGTTTTTACTGCAAACCGTAAATCCTGCGAAATGTTTCCGTCCGAAGTCGTTCCAGTCAAAACCCAAAAACTATCACTAAAACCACGTCTTGTTACAGGAATCCCGACAGATGATGGCACTGCAATCGCCGAACTGATGCCTGGGACGACACTGACCTCAACGCCTTTTTGTTGTGCATACTGCACCTCCTCATGTCCACGACCAAATACAAACGGATCACCTCCTTTCAATCTGACTACGTGACCATTTTGCAATGCCTGTTGGACACATAATTCATTGATTTCCAATTGAGTATAAGCATGTTTATCTGCTCTTTTCCCAACAAAAATCTTTTGACAGCTTTCCGGCGTATATGCCAACAAATCTTCATTAGCAAGCGCATCGTATAAAACAACATCTGCCGATTGTAAGGCTTTCATACCTTTAATCGTTATCAATTCGGGATCTCCCGGACCCGCGCCCACCAATGTTATTTTCGGATTTTTCATTTCTATCTACTTTGAGTGCCTTGAAGGGTTTTGTTGCTGCAAAGTTAGGTTTTTTGTAGGTGCGTACAATGTCCTCTCTGCCCGTGAGCAACAGACAGAACTATATGGCGAAAATGCATAGCTATACTTTTAAATATTTCAGTATTTTAAAAATATTAGAATATAATTTGGTAAGCCATAAATACTGAAGGGAGTCAAATCGCTACACCAAAATCCTTCAAAGCCGATCTTAATTGATCAGCAGATTGAAAATGAATACCTCGAATACCCACTGCTTCTGCACCTTTTACGTTTGCAAGAGAATCGTCAATAAAAACGGCTTCTGATGGCAACACCTCGTAGCGGTGGAGTAAAGTATCGTAAATCTGTCTAAACGGTTTTCGCGTCCTTTCATCGCCACTCACGACGATGCCTTCGAACCAATGCAAAAAATCAAATATTCCCAAAGCAATAGGGAATGTTTCTGCCGACCAGTTAGTCAGTGCCAAAACACGGTAATTGGGGTGGTCAATCAGTTCTTTCAACAGCTCAACAGTATCGTTTAATGCACCGCCGAGCATTTCCGTCCAGCGACCATAATAAGCGCGAATTTCAGTTTCCCACTCTGGAAACTCAGCGATTTTGAGCGCCGTTCCTTCGGCAATCGGTCTGCCTGCATCGTGTTCTACGTTCCATTCATGAGTACACACATTTTGGAAAAAGAACTGCCGTTTTTGTTCATCTGGAATTAATTCGTTAAAAACATACTTGGGATCCCAATCAATCAGCACGCCACCGAGGTCGAAAATAATGGTTTTAATAGTCATTTTATGAGTTTAAAATTTTAGAATATCATAAGTTAGAAATGCTGAGGGGTGGATTTTCATTAAACATGAGACATCCCGAATTTTGTTAGAAAATTCGGGATGTTTCATGTTTAATGAAAAGGTCAATGAAAACATTTTTACTGCAAAATGTTTTCATTGATTGCAGTAAAAATGTCTGCTATTTAGGTTTAAATACACGTGCTGCTTTGATAGCTAATTGCCACCCTTTATAAAGCTTTACAGCTTCAATCCGTTTCATTTTAGGCTTAAAAGCGGCTTCTAATTGCCAATTTGTTGAAATATCGGCATAATCCTTCCAAAAACCGACCGCTAAACCTGCCAAATAAGCTGCACCCAAAGCCGTCGTTTCCTGAACCACAGGTCGCTCAACCCTTGTAGCCAAAAGGTCGGATTGAAATTGCATTAAAAAGCCATTTTTGACAGCACCACCATCCACTCGCAAGGCTTTGAGTTTGATACCTGAATCCTTTTCCATGATGCTCAAAACGTCTTTTGTTTGGTAGGCAATACTTTCCAATGTCGCTCTGATAAGTTGAGCTTTACCAGAACCACGAGTTAAGCCAAAAATAGCACCACGCACCTCTGAATCCCAATAGGGTGTACCCAAACCGACAAAAGCAGGCACAACATAAACGCCATCGCTGCTTAAAATGCTTTTGGCATACCCCTCAGTATCGGCAGCATCTTTGACCAATTCGACTTCATCGCGCAGCCATTTGACCGCTGAACCAGCGACAAAAATGGAGCCTTCGAGCGCATATTCCACCTTTCCACCTATGCCCCATGCAATCGTTGTCAACAAACCATTCTTTGAAGTCACTGCCTTTTCACCTGTATTCATGAGCATAAAACAACCCGTTCCATACGTGTTTTTTGCCATACCTTCGGTAAAACACGCTTGTCCAAACAAAGCGGCTTGTTGGTCTCCCGCAATACCAGAAACAGGAATACCTGCCAAACCTACAATGTCGGCATCTGCTATTCCGTAAACCACAGAAGAGTCCATAACCTTGGGCAACATGGATTTTGGTACGGTCAATGCTGTCAATAATTCATCATCCCAATTGAGGTCGTGAATATTATAAAGCATTGTGCGTGAAGCATTTGTGTAGTCCGTGGCGTGTACTTTTTCAGTCGTTAAGTTCCATAAAATCCACGTATCAATCGTGCCAAAAAGCAAATGACCTGCTTCGGCATCTGCCCTTGCGCCTGCCACATTGTCGAGCATCCATTTGACTTTTGTGCCTGAAAAATAGGCATCAATCAACAAGCCAGTTTTGGCACGTACTGAGGGGTCAAGTCCTTGCGCTTTGAGTGCATCACATACCCCCATGGTTTGTCGGCTTTGCCAAACAATGGCGTTGTAAATGGGTTTCCCTGTTCTTTTATCCCAAACAACCGTTGTTTCACGTTGATTTGTGATGCCAATAGCAACAATATCGGAGGGATTGACTTCACGCAACACATCACGGACGACGTTTTGAATAGATTGCCAAATTTCATCGGCATCATGCTCAACCCAACCTGGCTTTGGGAAATATTGTGTAAATTCTTGTTGCGAAACAGCAATAATGTTCCCTTTTTTATCAAAAACAATGGCTCGGCTGCTCGTTGTGCCTTGATCTATGGCGAGAATGTATTTTTTCATCCTTGTTGTTGGTTTTAAATGAATTTATTTAGACTTTTGGGTGAAGATAAATACCCCCTCAGTATTTCCGCATCCTTTTAGCAAAAATTCTAATTTTTTATTCTGAAAAAGAAAGTTGAACTTGCAGCGACTTCTCGGATTTAAAAATACACTACCTCATGTCACAAGACAATAAAACAACACCCATCAAAGACCGCATTCAAAAAACGGCTTTGGATTTAATCATCCATCCTGCGACGATTAAAGAAGCCATTTTTCAACATTCGGTTTTGTGTCAGACCTTCCTACCCTATCGCAATCCAGGTGACGATGTGCGTGTTTGGCAACAACAACAAGGTCATGTGAGCCTTGCCGTTCAAGCAAACGACGCATTGAACCCCGAAACAGGGAAATTTGAGTTTGTTGGCTTGCCTTATGGCACAAAAGCACGCCTTATTTTAGCGCATATCAACTCGCAAGCGATAAAAACACAGGACAAAACGCTACATATTGAAGATACCATGTCTGCTTTTATCAAATCGCTTGGCTTGAATACCGATGGTCGGACGATAAATGAAGTAAAAGAACAGTTGAGGCGTTTGACGACTTCGCTCATTAGTTTGGGTTATTCTGACGGTGAACGCGGAATGCAAGTGAATTTGCAAATTGTGAAGGCTTTTGACTCTTGGTTTCCAAAAGACGACAATAAGCGGATTATATGGAACTCAAACGTACAATTGACCGACGATTATTTCAATAGTTTGATGAATCATGCCATTCCGCTCGACGAAAGAGCCTTGGGTGCCTTGTCTCATAATGCGATGGCACTTGATATTTATGCTTGGTTGGCGCAACGTTTGCACCGCATTGACCGCGATAAACCACAGTTTGTGTCTTGGCAGAACCTCAAAGACCAATTTGGCAGTGGTTATGGTGAGATGAAGAAATTTAAGCAAGTTTTCCGCAAAACGCTGATTATGGTACGCCTTCAATACATTCAGGCTCGTTTTGAGGAAGATGCGAACAAGGGGCTTTACTTATACAACTCACCGACCCCGATTCCACAAAAAATCCATGCCTTCCCCGAT
>JAYTMI010000868.1:0-16609 GCA_043728625.1 Saprospiraceae bacterium
GCGACCGACCCAGATTTGAAAATGATTGCTTTCGAAGTTGCATCCGATATTCAAGTTGACAAGTTGAAAAATGACGAATTATCTTATATGGTTGGTTCATTTTTGAATTGGAGTGAGGCGGAACGTTTTTTAGGAAAAGTCCAAACGCGATATACTAAAGCACAAATCGTTGATTATTATAATGGTAAACGTATTGGGCAGTAATATCAGGCAATTAGGAATTTTTTTAAAATTTCTAATTGTGCTGTAAATAATTACTCGTTTTTGAAATAAAAATTTGATTATCAATATATTAAAAAATACTTTTGTAGTTGAATTTCTAAAAAATCAATAACAACAATCAACTTGTAACGCCATTTTAGCGTTACAAATTTCGTTTTATCACACTAAATTGAGACGCTATGTTATTTAAATCCATCTTGCCTGCGGCGTTTCTCGTCGTTTGCACCTCAGCTTTCGGTCAAACACTCATCGAAAAAGCTGATAAACAATACGAATTACATGCCTATCGCATGGCAGCACAGAGCTATGAAACAATTTTAGCTCAAAACTCTTCTCAAACTACGGTTTCGCTCCGTTTAGCTGATTGCTATTTGCATCTGAACAACCTACCAAAAGCGGCAAATCAATACGCTCAAGCCATCCGAAGCGGTCGCGCAAGAGCTGAAGACTACTTGGCTTATGGTCGAGTTTTGATGATGTTAGGTCAGTATGAAACTGCCGAACAACAGTTTAATGTCTATCGAAATACCAATCCAACGGTTGCCACTCAGTTCATCAAAGCCTGCCAATATGCGCGCAGCAACAGCGAAGCCACATCAGATTATGCTGTCGAACCCCTCAGTAAAATCAGCACAACAGCAGCTAATTTCGGCGTAGCTATTTGGAAAGACCAACTGATATGGTCATCAACTCGCACGGATTTCAAGCGGGCGCAAAACAGTGTTCAAAAAAACGACCTTATCAATGGTGAAGCCAATCAGCTATTTATTGCACCGATTGAAGGCGTTTCAAGAAAACCTTTTAGTATTCGTTTTTTGAAATCGGATTTAAAAAACACTTACAACGAAAGTAATTCATCCTTTACTGCCGATGGCAAAATGGTTGCTTTTATGCGCAATAATATTGCCGATGACGAACGCATTACTTCTAACGGTGGGCTTGAAATGAGCCTATTTTTAGCAGAAGTTGATGCAGACGGTAACTGGCTCAATGCACGTCCTTTCCCTTACAATAATGGGTCAACAGGCTTTCCTGCACTTTCGCCTGATGGCAATACCATTTATTTTGCTTCAAATAGAAACGGTGGATACGGTGGTTTTGACATTTATCAATCTGATAAAAGAGGTAACTTTTGGGGCGAACCTAAAAACTTAGGTGCGACTATCAACTCACAAGGCGATGAAATTACGCCTTTCTTTGATGGCACTACCCTATTCTTTTCATCGGATTGGCATTTCGGCTTTGGTGGTTATGATATTTTCAAGGTTCAAGGTAATGAAATAGTGAATTTGGGTACAGGTGTCAATTCATCGGGCGATGATTTCAATTTCATTTTTGACCCCTCAGTATCAACGGGCTTTTTTGTCTCAAATCGTAAAGGCATAACGGGCAAAACCGATATTTTTAAGGTGACAACAACTGGTGAAACAGCTAATATCATCATTTTGGATGGCGGTATCCCTTTGAAAGATGCTAAAATAAGAGTAATCCAAGGCAATGCTGCAAATGTAACACAACTCAAAGGTGGTAACTATTTGGCGAATCTGTCAGACCGTAAATCAATGACACTTGAAATCTCAAGGGCTGGGTTCAAACCGCAAACGGTGAACATTGACCCATCTTATTCAAGCACCTCGCGGGTTGTTGAAGTGGCTATGCTTAGAGATGTGCCAACTCAAATGTCCACTGTTCCTGAGTATTCGGCTATGATAACCGATGGGGCAACAGGCGAACCACTTGAAGGCGTTGTGGTTAGATTGACAAATCAAACCAATAATACGCAGTCAGAAACGACCACAGATGTTAAAGGTAAGTTCAGGTTTCCGATGCCCATAAATGCTGCTTTCCTTTTGACGTTTTCAAAAGAAGGGTTTGTCATTGCTCAAAAATTTATTAAAGCCAATGAAGCCAAAACAAAGTATTTAGGCGAATTTGCTTTGAAACCATCGGCTGTTAGTGACAAAGTTGCCATTAATACTACTGTTGCACAAACTGCTGTGCCACATACGGCTACAAAACCACAAGACGTACTCAAGGATTACAGCATCCGTGTCGTTCCTGCTTCTGTCCAAAAAGGACAGGACGTGCCAACACAACAACTAGATATGACAAATGTGCCGACTGTCTATTCTGTACAGATTGCTGTCCTCAGTCTCAACAGTGTTGTGAGTTTAAACAAATATGATGATTTGAGAAATGAAGGCAACATATACAGCGTGCCTGAAAACAAACTCAAAAAAGTACGTTTGGGCATTTTCAATACAAGAGAAGAAGCTGTAGCTGCTTCAAAAAGAGCAACAACTTTAGGTTACAAAGGCGTGTTTATTGTTATAGAAAAAAATACAGAAGCCATCGCTGAAAATATGTTTGTACCCATTCCTAAGCCAATACAGAATATCGCTTCGGTTGATAATGTAAAAGCAAAAGGGAATGACCCTTCAAAAACAGTATATGTCCCTGTGCCACCTAAACCAAAAGAAGAAATTCCAACACCTTATAGTGCCGTTGCACCGCCTAAAAAAGCAGTCGTTGTTGAAGATAAAACATTCAAAGTCCGTATCGCAGCTATGAAAAAACCTGAATGGTTTGACGATTCTAAAGTTGCTCAATTGTGGAAAATTGACAAATACAAAGACGGAGACTTAACGATTTTCATCATGGACGGTTTCCAAACGCTTAAAGAAGCGAAAGTGATGAAGCAAAAAGTAAAAGCAACGGGTTACAACGATGCCAAAGTGATTAAAAGAGACGGTTCAGGTTATAAAGTTGTAGATTAGCACTCTCTTACCTGTTTCAAAAAAAAGGTTTGCAGAACGGCAAAGTTTTGCAAACCTTTTTTTAATTTTGTAAAGAGACAAATTTTTACTTTCCTTTGCCCACTATGCAATATCTACTCAAAAATTCAGCAAACATATTCCTATTCATCGCCTTTTTACTACCCCTCAGTAGTTTTCAGGAAAAATCCTCACGTCAATATTTGCGTGTCAAATTGGAGCGCAATATGTCCATAGATGAATTGTTGTCCAAATATTTGCTCACTGAATACGAATGTAATATTGACCAATTTCGTAAACTCAATAACCTTTCATCCAAAACCACCTCCCTCAGTAAAAATGCCATTTACAACATTCCTATATGGATTTATGATTATAACGGTAAAAGTATCCGTTCCTCAATTGGCAATTCTGATTTAGACTTAGCAAAAAAAATCCAATCGTATAATGTTGATTTACAAAAGAAAGGAGTAAGACAAACAAGCTATCAACAAAGCCAGTATCTCTTTGTACCCTTCCATGCTTTCAATTGCCTTGACAGTCGTAAAAAAAGCAAAACCGACAATGAACCTGTATTTGTAGAAGGTTCTGAAAAAGTAAGCGGTGTTGCCACACGTACCTACGCTATTTTTGGCAGAAAATATCAAGACGTGCCTCTGTTTGACAAAAAACTCAAAGGAAAAATCTTTTATGTCGAAGGTGGTCATGGAGGACCCGACCCCGGCGCGATGACAAAAGTGAGTGGTCGCTCGCTTTGTGAAGACGAATACGCTTACGATGTGAGCTTACGTGTTGCCAGAGAACTCATTACACATGGCGCAACTGTCTATATCATTAATAGAGACAATAATGATGGTATCCGAGATGGCGATTTTTTACTCTGCGATTCAGATGAACGGACTTATCCAGACCTTAAAGTTCCTGCTGCCCACAAACCACGATTGACGCAACGCTCAGATGCCGTTAATGCCGTTTATGAAAAATATCGCAAACTCGGCATAAAAGACCAGCGCCTCATCGTCATTCATGTGGATTCAAGAGGAAAATCGCAGCAAACCGATACTTTTTTATACTATCAAAGCGGTAACGATGACAGTTATAAGATGGCTAAAAGAATGCAACAAACCCTCGAAAGCAAATACAAGCGTTACCGTAATTACAAAGGCACCCTAACAACACGCGACCTACACATGCTGAGAGAGTGTAAACCGAACACCGTTTATGTCGAATTAGGCAACCTCCGCAATGAATTTGACCGCAAACGTTTGATGGTTAAAAACAATCGGCAAGCCATAGCGACTTGGTTGGCGGAGGGGTTTATGAAATGAAATTTGATAAAGTTTAACTAAATCTACCAAAAAATCAAGTATATTTGTTCATAAAAACAAAGGTAATCATGGTAAAGATTTTAAAAGAACAAAACAATTATATTATCAATGTTCCTAAAAACTCGTCATTGAATAGCCTATTTTTTGATGAATTGAAATTCCAACTTTTAGCTGAAAGTTGGAAAGAAGAAAGCCGTTTTTCTTCATTTTCAAGCAAATCAACTCAATTACCAAGCTATCAGGCTATTATTGAAATGGGTACGACTGCCCTGCCATTTATATTCAAAGAAATGAAGCAAGAACCAAATCATTGGTTTGTTGCTTTAAAAAATATCGTAGGCGAAAATCCTGTTTCGCCTGAACATATTGGAAACATACAACTTATGACAAATGACTGGTTATTATGGGCGAAACAGAAAAATTATATTTGACACACCCGTTTTTTCCAAATTCCTTCGAGCATCCTTTTGAAATTACCAGTCCAGAAACGGCGGATTATAACTGTCTGGCGTGGGCTTTGGGTGATTCAGAACATTGGTGGGAAGCTGATGAAAACTGTACTTGGATTGATGGTATTGAATACAATCAATCCCTTACTGCCTTAACATCTCTATTTGAGAAGTTTAATTTTGAATTATCTGAAAATATACTTTTTGAAGAAGGTTTTGAAAAAATTGCTTTTTTTTCAGATGATAATATCAACTGTACGCATGTAGCACGACAGTTAGACGAAAACTTATGGACAAGTAAATTAGGTGTATCGTATGATGTTTCACATCAAATCCAAGCTTTAGAAAACGGTATTTATGGTCAAGTTATCTTAATTTTGAAAAGACCATTACCCCCTCAGTAAAACGGCATAAATATTCAACCAAGACCTTTTTTTCAAAGTGGTACATTAAGTTTTTAATTTTAAAATATTGATTTTCAATATTTTAACCTAAAAATTTACCCATTCCTATAAAGTGGTATCCTACAACCACATCAATTTTATTATTTTTGTGTTACCCAATTTCAAAGGGTATTAATTTTTAACTTAAACAACCTGAAGTATGAAAAGAAGAATCTATGGCATAGCAATAGCCCTCGCCGCTTTTATAGCTCAAACGACTGCACAAGTCTATTTCAGCCCCGTTTTTCCAACTGCCGATGAACCTGTAACGGTTACCTACAACCCTCAAGAAGGCGACCGTGGTTTAGCCAATTGGACCGGTGACATTTATGCACATACAGGTGTAACAACCAGCGCAGGTGCTTGGCAAAACGTCAATGCCACTTGGGGCGCACAGCTACCGTCTCGCAAATTAACGCGTCAAACCGATGGTACTTATAAGTTCACTTTGAGTCCTTCCATTCGTCAAGCCTATGGTGTTGCAGCAGGTGAACCGATTACCGCAGTGTCTTTCGTATTTCACAACGGGACGACGACCAATACAATATCAGGCAGAGGTTTGGGCGGTGCTGATATTTTTTACAACGACATCATTCAACCCAATTCGCCTTTGCGGACACGTATCCTTACCCCCTCAGTATCGTCGCAATTTGTACAAAGAAACGCAACAATTGCCTTCAATGGTGCCGCCTCACAACTTTCAACATTGACATTGACTGACAACGGTACACAAATAGCCACAGCGTCAAATACGAAAGAACTCTTGACAAACATAACAGCACCCAATGCCGATGGCTCTCATCGAATGGTGTTCAAAGCAACGGCTAATGGTGTTTCTGATTCAGCCGTTTTTTCTTACGTGGTCGTGCCAACGATTACGATTGCTAATCCACCCGCAGGTATGGAATTGGGTGCAAATGTCAACGCTGCAGGTGATTCTATCACGTTCCTGCTTCAAGCACCTCGTAAACAAAATGTTTTTGTCATCGGCAGCTTCAACGATTACCTTATTGACACTAAATATTTGATGAATAAATCAGTAGATGGTAATACATGGTGGCTCAAAATCGGTGGCTTGACAAAAGGACAAACCTATACCTATCAATACATCGTTGATGGCAGTTTGCGTGTCGCAGACCCCCTCAGTATTTTGGTGCTTGACCCCAATAATGACAGAAATATTCCTGCCGAAACCTATCCAAATCCTTTGCCTTATCCAACTGGAAAGACAACGGGTTATGTCTCTGTTATTACGCCTGGCAAAGCCGCTTACAATTGGCAAGTACCTAATTTTCAACGTCCTGCAAAGGGTAATTTAGTGATATATGAACTGTTGACGCGCGATTTTGTTGCCAAACACAACTATCAAACGCTGATAGATACGATTCAATATTTCAAAAACTTGGGCATCAATGCCATCGAGTTGATGCCTGTTAATGAATTTGACAACAACGAAAGTTGGGGCTACAATCCGACTTTCCACATGGCTTTGGACAAATATTATGGCACACCCGAAAAATTCAAGCAGTTTATTGACTTGTGCCACCAAAACGGTATAGCTGTCATTGTTGACGTTGTTTTTAACCATGTTTGGGGTGGAGGTACGCCTTTGTCTGCCTTATATTTTGAAAATGGCAAACCCGCATCCGACAACCCGTGGCTCAATCCCGATGCGAAACATCCTTACAATGTTGGCTATGATATGAACCACGAAAGTGCTTTCACAAAAGCTTATGTTGATCGTTGTTTGGCGTTTCTGTTGAAAGAATATAACCTCGACGGTTACCGTTTTGACTTGGTAAAAGGCTTTACCCAAAATGCAAATTGTGGCGGTAGCCAAACCGATGAAGGCTGTATCAGCCGTTATGATGCAAGCCGTGTTGCCATTATGAAGCATTATCATTCTGTTGTTCAAGCGACAACACCGGGTGCCTATTCAATCATGGAATTTTTTGGACAAAATCAAGAAGAAACAGAAATGGCACAAGAGGGCATGATGGTCTGGGCTAATTTTAACGATAGATACGCCCAACATGCGATTGGTAATACAAATTTCACCCTTTCTTTTGTCTCCGCAAAATCGAGAGCTTGGACAACACAACTGCTGCACGATGCACACATAGCCTATATGGAAAGCCATGATGAAGAACGCCTCATGGTACGCAACGCTAATGAAGGTTTATCTTTGGGCAACTATAATGTTAAAACTTTAAAAACCGCTTTGCGTCGTCAAGAATTGGTTTCTGCCTTCTTTTACACCATTCCGGGACCAAAGATGTTGTGGCAATTTGGCGAAATGGGTTACGATATATCCATCAATCAAAACGGGCGCATAGGTAATAAACCCATTCTTTGGAATTACTTTACCGAGGCTGACCGTCGCCGTTTATACAATGTCAATGCCAATTTGATTTATTTGAGAACCACCCAACCCGCTTTCAAAAACATCAATTACGATGAAAACGGCTTGAATCCAGGACGGACTCGCAGCTTCCAATTGGTCAACGACCCTTCTATGAAAGTCGTCGTACTCGGCAACTTTTATTTAGCGGCTGAAACAGCCTATCCTAACTTCCCTACAACGGGCAAATGGTATGACTACATGACAGGCGACAGCATCATTGTCACCAATACACAAGCTACAATGACCATGTTGCCAGGTGAATATCACATCTATACATCGGTCAAACAACCGCGTCCACCGATGGGTTATATCACGGGAACAGTTGGTACACAAGAGTTTACAGATTTGGTTAATCAATACAGCATTTATCCGAACCCCTCAGTATCGGGCAAAATTTTCGTCGGTTACAGTCTGCGTAAACACAGTGCTGTGATGTGGGAAGTCTATAATATAGCAGGTCAAAAAATGACAGGTTCTACATTACAACAACGTACTGCGGGCAGTTATCAAGAAGAAATCAATTCTAATTTGCCAAATGGCATTTACATGATACGCCTATCCGTTGATGGTGTCGCCGCAACAGAGAAATTAACTATACAGAGATAATAGTTAAAAAAAATAGATTTTAATTAGAAAAGCGACCCCTCAGTATGGGTCGCTTTTTTTGTTTAATTTTATAGTATATTTGTCACAATTATCTATCAACAATAAACGGATATGATAATGAATAGGCGCACTGCTTAAGCTCATTTCTAAACAATCAAAAACCAAACATTATGTCACAAGCAGAAAGTAGCATTGAAACGCTCATTAGCGAAGCCCGCTTAATAGATGCTCAAAAACGCTTTAATGAGTTCTTAGCGTTTTGTAATGACAAAAAGGAGGATTTGCTTCAAACCCAAGCAAGAACGGCTTTCTTACAACAAGAATACAACGCAGGCACATTAACCCGCGATGGCGACATAGAACGCAACAGAATCACCTTGAGTTTTATTTCAGAAATTGCAGATTTTAGAAGCAAACTATCCAATTATTTCGGTGTTGGCGACAGCAAAGCGTTTTTTGAAAAGATTAAAAGTAGAGATGACATCATCTTAAAAGCCTTAGAACCGCGCGTAACGGATAGGCAATACTTGATTCAGACCCAAATAAAAGATGGTAATTCCTCTATTGTCTTTAAATTGAAAAAATCGCATACAGGTCAGGAAGTCATTGCGTTAGTGCTTAAAAACCCTGAATTGTCAGCCGATACAAAGGATGAGTATATTAAAATTGCAGAATTGAGACACCGCAATATTGTTAAACTCCTTGATTATGAATTGAATAGTTTTCCTTTTTTTGTGATAACAGAATTTGTACATGGTGAAAACTTAGCCAAAGCCATAAAACGAACAGGTCCGCGTCCCATTGCTCAAGTAGTGGATTGGATGTATCAATTAGCCGATGCACTGGATTATATGCGACACAAAGGCATAATGCACACAAACGTGCGTCCATCAAAAGTATTTATTGATGAAGAATTAAATGCGATGATTTCTCCTTTCGATTTTAACAAAACCAACAAAGATGAAAGGACGTTTTCTCGTTACCAAGACGTGTGTTATTATGGTAGCCCCGAACTTTTGCTATCCGATGGTGAACCTTTCTCGCTCAATGCCATGTGCGTTTCTGATCAATATTCTTTGGGTTTGGTAGCGTATAAAATATTGACTGGCAATGAGTTGTTTGAAGGAAACTCTGTCGTGGATATTATAAAAAACAGACACCGATTCAGCTCTGACAAGCAGTATCGAGCGGCGAAGTTGTCGGTCTTTCCATCAGGTGCTCTGGGTCAAATCCTAAGAAAATTGCTCAATGAAGATATGTCAAAACGATTTACCAATTTACATGAAGTCGTTGTAGCTCTGCATTCCTATACACATCGAACAAAAAAAATGGATGTCACCAGTGGAGTCCGTGACAGTTATAGGCGTTGTTTGTCAAAAAACAGAATGTTGATCAGTGATTTCTATGCTTCTTTATTTGAAAAACTACCAGAGATAAAAGCAGATTTCCAAAACCCCAAAAGGCAATTGGCTATGTTGCAAATGGGCGTTGATTTATTGATTGATATTGATCAAAAACAGCCTTTACTTCATGCTTTAATGACAAATGATATGCATAAAAGCTATACGCTCAATCACTTTGATGTGTTCATTGATACACTTTTAGAAATCATAGCCGTCAACGATCCGTTATGGACTGCCGTACAATCTGATTGGGGAATGCTCAGAACAAAAACCGTAAAAGCCATCAAAGAAGCCAGAGGCGAAACAGACGGTGATGCACTTTAACAACGAAAATTGACCCCCTCAGTATCCAAACCGATTTTTTCAATTTATCTCCAATTCCATTCTCAATGGTACCAGATGGTCTAAACGTCCTTAACTGTTTGATATTAAATTATTTTGGTTGCAATTTCATCCATCAAAAGCAAATATTTAGTAAAGACTGTCCCAACTATTAGGCAAAAGAACCGTTAAATCACTTATTTTTCATATAAAAAGGTAAGTCATGGCAAAAAGAAGAAAAAAGAGAGTCAAAAGAGAGCCCAAACCACCCACATGGTTGGTATTCAAGTCTTTTAATCAAACAAAAGAAGAAGAAGAAGATGACGAGAATGAAGAATAATACTGATGTACAATACAATTGTCGAACCGTAATAATGAGCCATACTTCTTTGCCGACAATATCTAAATCTCGAACCGTCCGAGTAGTATATTGATTGACGGCGGTGATGGTTTTACCACATGTTTTAGATACGGTGTCAATCGAAATTGTGTGACAATAAATTTCTATCTTTTTATGCTAAATTTTATTCTTTTTCTATATCTGTGCGTCCGCTTCTATCAAAATGATTGGCAGATGCCTGTTGTGTACCCATCATCACCACATCTTGGATATTGACATATTCAGGTCTTGTGACCATAAAATAAATGGTTTCGGCAACGTCAGAGGCTTTTAAAGGAGTAAAATCCTTATAAATATTTGCTTTTTCCGCATCGCCATGAAAGCGCACCATTGCAAATTCCGTTTCTTCAACAGCACCTGGCGAGACTTGACTGACACGTATATTATACTTGTGTAAATCCACACGCATCGCCTTTGTTAAAGCATCAACTGCGAATTTTGAAGCAGAATAAACGTTGCCATTTGGATAAATTTCTTTGCCTGCAATAGAACCGATATTGACGATATGCCCTTTGCGACGAGCCACCATATTCGGTGCAATCACTCGCGTCATGTACAACAAGCCTTTTATATTGGTGTCAATCATTTTATCCCAATCTTCAATATCGCCTTCGTGAATGGGCGCAAAACCACTTGCTAAGCCTGCATTATTGATGAGAATATCTACATTTTTGAAGTCTTCTTCCAACTCTGAAAGTGCTTTTTTCATATCTTCAAGACTTCTAACATCAAAATTTAAGACTTGAATACGGTTTTTATATTCAGTTCCAAAATCTGTTTTCAAAGTTTCCAATCTATCCGCCCGACGACCCGTCAGTATGAGGCGATAGCCATTTTTCGCAAAAATAGCAGCCGTTGCTTTGCCAATTCCTGACGTTGCACCAGTCACCAAAACCGTTAAACCATTGTCAAAAATGGGCTCCGGCTCAGGTTTAGGTTCTTCATAATAAAAAAGTTGGTCATTTGAGTCCGTTTTGTGGTGTGCATTGAGCTCTGTCGCTCGTGCATACCATTTAGCGGCATTGGCTTTATCATTCGTTTCAAAATAGGCTTTTGCCAATTCAAAAACAACATCGTCCCGTTGCGATGCTTGTTCAGCAGCAATATGCAAATGTTCAATAGCAGTCTTAAAATCCCCTTTATGCTCAACCATAGCCACAGCATAGTGGTATTGGGCATCCGCATTTGCAGCATCTTGTCCAATCGCATCTCTGAAATAGCGCAAAGCCTTGCGGTGTTGCTTTTTGAAGTGGTCATTGGTCAAACGACCCAATTTGTAATAAATACCCGGGTAGTTAGGATTCAACAAAGTAACCTTCTCCAAAGAGTTCAAACTCAAAATATAATCGCCTTGTTGCTCGGCAAGGTAAGCCAACAGGATGTATGCATCTACGTTAGTACGGTCATTGTCTAAAAGTATATCCAACTGCTCCGTCGCCTCAGAAAAACGGTTTTGATTGGTCAATTCAGATGCAACTTGATAACGCAAAGCATTGTTTGTTGGGTCGGCTGACAGTGCTTTTTGCATGGTTTGCAAAGTTGTTTTGTCAACCTCTCCCCCCTCAGCATGAAGGGGTTTTTCTGTGATATTTTGTTGGCTATCAATAACTTGCGTCAATTGAGATTCAAAATCAAAATCCACATCAACTTGCTCCGCTTCATCAAAAAGACGAGCCACTTCTTTTTGGACGTCTGCTTCATCAACTATATCCGAGGACAATTCAGCGTCCGTTTTTTCTATACTATTGTCCAATGCAGCCACAGCTAAAGGCATATCAACATGCTGTTCAGCTTCAGCAGCGATGCGTTTCACCAATATATCATCATTATCATCCATCTTATTATCGAGATGAGTGTCATTGGTCAATGTTGTTGTCTCGTCAGCATTTGACAAAATGCGTTCAATTTTTTCAAGTGGTGTTTGTTTTTCCATTATTTCCTTCGATTCTTCGGCTTTTACAAATTGCTCTAAAGTCAAACCAGTGATATTTGAAGCCTCAGGTTTTTCCAAATTATCATCGCTTTCAGCCCGACTCTCTTCTTTGATTTGTTCATGTTGTAAAAGAGGCGTTGTTGTTTCTTTTACCGTTTCTGTCACCTTATTTTTTTCATCTTCATGTAAGTCTTGAACTAATGCTTCAAAAGTTTTAGGCAAATCATTTTGAACTGTGATTGGCTTTACTTCTATTGGTTTTTCATCAACAACCTTATTTTCAGGCTGTAAATGTATATTTCCTTCAATTTTCGGGCTTTCAGTTCCTTTTTTTCCAAAAATAGCATCTTGCGCAGACCCAATAGATGAATCTGTGGTAGCCATACGTTCATTCAATTGAGCAATACCTGGTATATCAGACAGCTCAATGGGCGGTTTATCTTGGTCAATTGAAGGAATATTGGGTGTTTTTATACCATTTGAATAAGTCGCTTCTGTTTGCTGTTTGGACAAAACGGTATGTGAAATATCCACTTTAGGTGCTTCTTCTGTCTTTTTTGTAAATTCCAAACCCAAAACACGATGCAAAATGATAAAATTTGACTCTTTAAATTGATCAAAACTATAAAATTCCATCGTCCTAAAATAACGCAACAATTCGCCTATTTCACTTGAAATCGCCCTTACAAGGCGCACCATATCGTTTTGAGTCGTTTCGTCACCTTCATCTTTTAACTTGCGCAATTCAAGATAGCGATCTTGCCAGTAATTCATGAATTGAATAACATTACTAACACGGTCAAAAGAAGTGGGTACAGTTGTCACTTTCCCCGTATCCGCATTCTTATAGACCCCCTCAGTCGTAACAGGAATCAATCTCTTCGAACTACCTAAAGATTGAATAAAAGGCAGCGCATCATTCATACACTTTTCAGACTTCAAAAAGTTATCACTAATCAGCAAAAGAACAGGAAAGGCGTTTCCACTTGAAGATTTTTTCAATACTTCGATACCATGTTCTTCATCAAAAATCACCTTTTCAATTTCCATTTTGCCTTTCAAGACAGCCGCTATTTTAGCTGCAACATACTGATTTTCAATGCAATAAGCAATAATTAACTTTTCCATAGATTAAGAACACCTGTCAGTTAGAAAATAAGAATTTTTTATGTTAGATATAAATATTATTCCGTTATTAGTTTTTTCATAAAATCATCGAATTCTTTTGAAAATTCAGCATACTTACTCGTCGCAGGCCCATCAAAACCCGTATGAATACGACGCACCCGATTGTTTTTATCTAAAAAAACCATCGTCGGATAAGCCACAACTTGAGATAAAAAAGGCAATGATTGCACTGCCACAGTCTTATCAGTTGTCGTACCTGCAATCAAAATATCGTAAGGCATGCCCATTCTCTTTTTGTAAGTTGCCACTTGAGTCGCTGCAACTTCTGCATTGCGTTCAAAAGCTAAAGGAATGACCGCTACTTTTTCTGCCAAATTAGGGTTTTCTTTCAGATATTTGATGATAAATTTCGTTTCATCAAAGCAATTTGGACACCAAGTACCCATCAATTGCAGTATTTTCACCTTAGAACCAAATTCTGATAATGACACCTGTTTGCCATCCGCATTTGGAAAAGTAAAAGAAACAGACCCCTCAGTATTCGCTGTTATTAGGGTGTTTGCATCACGTAGTTCAGCCTTGTCATTGCGCTTGCCTTCCCATATTTCGGGATTATTTTGGCTACTTCTAAACGAGCCATCGAGGTGTCCATCTGCTCTGATTTTACCTTCAAAAAGGAAAGCATGAGCACCGTCAAAACACGACAAATAAAATTTATCGCCTTGAACTTCGCCATCCAAAAAGCGATAATCGCCTGTTTCTGTTCTGAAAGTACCCCTCAGTATATTCCCACTTTGGGTCAATTCACCAATAGCTTTATAAGGTTCTTTTGCTGCGAGGTCAAAGGTACAATCCCATTTACCACTTAAATCAGCAGTAGGAGGCTTGTTAATTGTCGTAAAACGGTGGTTTTGTCCATAACGCGCCAAAAAAGGAATCCTCAAGTTTTTAGCTGGCACAACCCACTCCCCTTCTATGACACGTTCCTGATACAAGGCGGTGATGTAAGAACCAAAAACGGGGAAATTTATGCGCAGCGTATCTTTACCCGTTTGTTTATTACGTCCGTAACTAATGTCCTGTGCTTCAACTTTAATCCGTTCATCGCCGTTGATGATTTCGACATAAAAACTCGTATCATTGACATATTTGACTTCCCAAAGAAACGGCAATTCGCCCTCTGTTGCCTCTTCATATTTCACATTGTCGGGAATTAATTTCTTATCTTTTTGCGTCAAAAGCTGTCTTGTAGAGTGAATTTCATTTGCTTGTTGCTTCACTATTTCTCTTGGCACAAGCTGTAAACTGATGCGCCAAATACCAGGAGCCAAAGCCGTAAACTTGTTCTCCATAACAAAACAAGCGGCAAAAGTGAATGTTAAAACAAGGGAAAGCAAACCACTCAGTAGTTTCCTATTTAATATGGACATAAAATTGAATTGGCCAAAATTCTTCATACACGTGTTTGGTTCAATAGTTTATTTTAATAAAAAATCAAAGTTAGATAAAACATACTCTTTGGGGTAGTTAAAACGAGAAAAAAGACGTTTTGTTTCAAAAATGAATGAGCCATAGGGGTCAGTAAGGTGACAAAGTTTTTACACATTATATTCGTTATCATAATCCTCTAACACCTGATCAACAGGCTCCCACAATTCAATTTTATTGCCTTCAGGGTCGAGTATCCTTAGGAAAAAGGCTAAACTCTGTCCGCCCAATTCGTTCTGGTTTTTCGCGGTCACGCCATTTAAAAGTCTGATAGGTATTACCTTTAAAATGGAGACCCAAATGTTGATCATACCAAGCGGTCGTTGTTTTAGGGTCGTTCATTTTCAAAAAAATGCCGCCGAGACCCGTTACCCGTTTTTCCATAATTCTTTGATTTTTAATAACTATTTAGCCGACGCTATTAGCACCAATTTCCCAAACTGCTTGCCTTCACTCATTTTCTTTAAAGCAACATTTCCATCCCTCAAAGCAAACACCTCATCTACAATCGGAACAATTTTATGAGCAGCCACAAAAGCCACCATCGCATGAAATTCAGCAGAAGAACCCATCGTCGAACCCATGATAGTCAATTGTTTATAAAAAACAACCTGAGGACTGATACCCGACAAAAGCCCTGCCGTTCCGCCATAAAAACACAACCGCGCACCAGGCTGACAGGCTTTGACCAATTCAGCAAAACCAGAACCTGCTGCACTGTCAATCACACAATCAAAACCACCACTTGTCGCCACTGCATTTTTTGACCACCCCTCCCTACCATAGTCAAATCCACCGCTTGCACCCATGCGAACGGCTTTGGCGATTTTGTCCTCAGAACTCGATGTCACCCACACCTCACAGCCCGCAGCGAGCGCAAATTGTAGCGCAAACAACGCAACACCGCCACCGATACCCGAAATCAACACCTTTTCACCCGCTTTAATTTGACAACGCGTAAACAAAGCCCGATATGCCGTCAAACCCGCCAAAGGCAAAGCAGCGGCTTGCTCAAAAGTCAAATGCTCAGGCATTTTGACGACATTTTCTTTCGGAATGCTGATGTATTCTGCAAAAGTACCGTCAGTCGGCAAACCCAATATTTGGTAGTCCTTGCCTTGAAAACGTAGATTATCACCCCAATTTATGCTTGGATTGATGATAACGGATGAACCGTCAGAAGTCGTACCCGCCCCATCACTCCCTAAAATCGTCGGATATTTTATGCCTGCATACATGCCTTTTTGAATCCAAACATCCCGATGATTCAAGGCAGCCGCCGCCAATTTCACTAAAACAGACCCCTCTCCGAAGGAGTCCTTTCGGACAGTAGTAATTAGAGGCATTTCTATGTCTTGATAAGCTAATTCTTGGTCTTTTCCAACTAAAACGAGTGCTTTCATGCTTAATATTTAATAAAAATGAACATATATAGATTTTTCGATGTAAGATAGGATTGTTATTGAATTTTACCAAACCAAACAGAAGGCTTTTTGAAAAACAGCAAAAAGTATCATACTTTGTTTAAAGTTTGGCACATAAAAAACAGATTTGAAAGAAAAAAAGCTAATTTTGTTTTTACTCAAATCAGACAACTTTCAATCATAAAAAGACGTTTTCTTACCGTCATACATAAAAAATTAGACGTTTATGAAAATACATCGCCTTCATGTCCTTTTGATTGCCATTTTAATGCTGCTTATAACTCCA
>JAYTMI010000869.1:0-7219 GCA_043728625.1 Saprospiraceae bacterium
GCTCTCACAGGCGAAAGCAAGCCCGATACTAAAGCCAAAGGCGAAACTGTATTGGCAGGTATGATAAATCTGAATACAGTTGCTCAAGTAAAAGTGACCACTGCCTACACCGACAGCAAGTTGAGTAAAATTTTAGAATTGGTACAAAATGCCACGGCTCAAAAAGCACCGACCGAGTTGTTCATCCGAAAATTTGCCAAAATATATACACCAATTGTCGTGCTTTTGGCGGCGGCTATTTGCGTGTTGCCTTCTTTTTTTGTAGATAACTATGAATTTAAAGATTGGTTGTACCGCTCATTGGTTTTCTTGGTTATTTCATGCCCTTGTGCTTTGGTGATTAGTATTCCATTGGGTTATTTTGGAGGCATTGGTGCAGCCAGTAAAAACGGCATTTTATTCAAAGGCAGTAATTTTTTAGACATTATCGCCAATATTCAAAATGTCGTGATGGACAAAACAGGTACGCTTACTGAGGGGGTGTTTAAAGTACAAGAAGTCGTCATAAACCCTGAATTTAATGCAACTGAAATATTGAAAATGGTGAATACTTTGGAAAGCCAAAGTACACATCCAGTAGCCACAGCCATTCAGCAATATGTGGGCAATGTGGACTCTTCCATAGCCTTAAAAAATGTAGAAGAAATAGCGGGTCATGGCTTAAAAGCCGATGTGCAAGGCAAAGAGTTGTTGGTTGGTAACTTCAAATTGATGGATAAATATGCTATTGCCTATGATATTGATCAGACTAATATTGTTTATACTTTGATTGCGATTGCTTACGATAAAAAATTTGTGGGCTATCTGACCATTGCCGATAGCATAAAAGAAGATGCCCAAGAAGCTGTCAATAAACTACATAGTTTGAATGTAAAAACCACAATGTTGAGTGGCGATAAAAGTTCAGTTGTAAAATTTGTTGCTGATAAGTTAGGCATAGATAATGCGTTTGGCGATTTACTGCCCGAAGACAAGGTAAATAAAGTAAAAAAGCTTAAAAATCGGAACGAAACAGTAGCCTTCGTAGGCGATGGCGTGAATGACGCACCGGTAGTGGCTTTGAGTGATGTCGGCATAGCCATGGGCGGTTTAGGCAGCGATGCGACGATTGAAACAGCCGATGTAGTCATTCAAGACGATAAACCAAGCAAAATAGCCATGGCAATCAATATTGGTAAGCAAACAAAGCGCATTGTTTGGCAAAATATTACGCTTGCATTTGCTGTCAAAGCCCTTGTATTGATACTCGGTGCAGGTGGTTTGGCAACCATGTGGGAAGCGGTTTTTGCGGATGTTGGGGTGGCTTTATTGGCAATTTTAAATGCCGTGAGAATACAAAAGATGAAACTTTAAAAAATTAAGGCGAGCCGTTCCATAAAATTGGGGCGGCTTTAATTTTGTTAAAATAAAAATTTAGATTAGTCTAAAAATATTTTTTAATAATAAAAATTATAAATACCTTTACCCTAAATTAAAATTTGATACAATGAAAAAATATCTTACCTATATCGTATTTCTTACTATTTGTAGCATCTTTCTTTTTGTCTCTTGCGACAAGATTCTTCCCCCTGTTCCCGAAGAAAACGAGTTGCTCGATGGTCCCGTAGAAGGGTTGACAGGAGAGCAAAATGCGCGATTTTTGAAAGGCGATGCGGCTTTTAACAACGAAGTTTTTACCGATAAAATGGGTTTAGGTCCTTTGTTTGTTGCCACGTCTTGCGGTAGTTGTCATGCAGGAGACGGGAAAGGCACACCTTTTACAACCCTCACACGATTTGGGCAAAGTGACCAAACAGGCAATCAATATTTGCATCTCGGCGCACCACAATTGCAACACCGCGCCATTGCAGGTTTTGAACCAGAAAAACTACCCAATGGCGCACCTTTTTCAAAATTCACACCACCTGCCAATACGGGTTTGGGCTTCTTTGAGTTTGTGAATGATGCTGATATTTTGGCAATGGCAGACGAAAATGATGCGAACGGCGACGGTATCTCAGGCGTTCCGAATTGGATACAACTCCGTGATTATGCGCAAGTTAGAGAAAAAGCAGTCATAAAAAATGGGAAACACATGGGGCGTTTTGGCAAAAAAGCAAGTGTTTATGACTTGTTGCAACAAACGGCTAATGCCTACAATCAAGACATGGGCATTACCTCAAATTTTGAACCTTTCGACACTTATTCAGGCAAAAAAATTGACCCTGAAGTCTCCAATCAAACCGTTCAAAATGTGGTCTTTTATCTTCAAACACTGAAGGCACCGATTCCGAGAATTGATAAAAATACCGAAACAACAGGCGGCAAACAGGTTTTCCAGAAGATACAATGCGCCGCTTGCCACCAACCTGAACTCAAAACGGGCAATTCCCCTATCGCTTCGCTTGCCAATAAAACATTTTATCCTTATACGGATTTGCTTTTGCACGACATGGGCAGTGGCTTAGATGACGGTTATACTGAGGGGTCTGCCAAAAGTGCTGAATGGCGTACACCGCCGCTTTGGGGCTTGGGTTTGTCCAAAAAATCGCAAGGGGGCAATTATTTTTTGATGCACGATGGACGGGCTAAAAGTATAGGAGAGGCAATTTTACTGCATGGTGGCGAAGCCCAAAACAGTCAAAAACAATATCAAGCCCTCTCACAAAATGAAAAAACGCAACTAATTCAATTTTTAGAAAGCCTTTAAAAACGATGCAAAGACGCTTATTCATCAAAAAATCATGCTTGGCATGTGCAAGTTTGGGGTTTTCGAGTCCTTTGTTCCAAAGTTGCAGTTCTGTTCATTCAGTTGTTGGCAGTATCGAAAACAATCGGATTTCTTTGAAAAAATCAGATTTTATTTTTCTCAAAAAAGAAAAACAAATGGTGCGGCAATGGGTATTGGTCAAAACCGAAAAAATACCTTTTCCGATTGGCGTTTATCGCTTCGACGATGATAAATACGCTGCTTCATATTTGGAATGTGCACATCAACATTGTGAAGTTGAAACCGAAGGCGACCATTTGCAATGCCCTTGTCATGGCTCAGAATATTCTAATACGGGCAAATTGCAAAAAGGTCCCGCCGAAGCAGATTTAAAAACATTTATGGTCACGACTGACCCAAACAATATTTATATTTCCTTAAAATGAAAAATATAGCTTACATAACTCTTTGTTTTTCAATTATTTGTAGCCAATATTCGACGGCGCAAATGGACAGCACTTTTTTTAAAAGAGTGCCAAAAGACAGTGCCAAAAACCAACTCAATATGGATGCCGTGTATAACCGCCCGTTTTTGCAAGTCGGCAAAATGCCTGTTGCATTAGGCGGCTACGTGGAAAGTAAGGTTGAATATATGCAAACGGACGGTGTTACTGAGGGATATCATTTTCAGATGCAGCGCATGACGCTGTTCGTCTCGTCGTCTATTCATCGCAAAATAAAGTTTTTGTCAGAAATAGAATTTGAAGAAGGGACAAAGGAAATCAATATCGAATTTGCTTCTCTTGACGTGCAATTCAATCCTTTGTTCAACTTGCGAAGCGGCATTTTGATGAACCCGATTGGTGGTTTTAACCAAAACCATGACGGACCAAAATGGGAATTTAACGACCGCCCGTTTTCGGCAACACAGATGTTACCCGCCACTTTTAGCAACGTGGGTATGGGTTTTTGGGGTAAATATGCCCAAAAGGATTGGGTTTTTGCGTATGAAACCTATCTGACCAATGGTTTTGACGACCAAATTATCAGCAATTCTGAAAATAAAACCTTTCTGCCCGCTTCCAAAGCAAACCCCGACAGGTTTGAAGAAAACTTTAATGGCTTGCCGCTTTTTACAGGAAAAATAGCCGTTAAAAATCGAAAAGTAGGGGAAATTGGTTTTTCTACGATGCAAGGCTTTTACAACAAATTTGAAGAAGACGGTTTGAAATTAGATAAAAAACGGTCTGTAATAGTGTGGGCAATTGATTTTAACACGATTTTGCCAAAACTCAATACAGCTATCAACGGCGAATGGGCGTGGGTGTCGGTTGATGTGCCAGAAACGTTCACTCAGCAATTTGGCAACCGCCAAAGGGGTGGGTTTTTGGACATTGTTCAACCTGTTTTAAAACGCAAAATAGGCGGTTTCGACAATGCCGTTTTGAATGTGGCTTGCCGATTGGAATATGTGGATTGGAATGTGGGGCAATTCAAGGAGACAGGCGAGCGGATTGGTGACAAAATATGGGCAATTGTTCCCGCTATTAGTTTTCGTCCTTCTGCTCAAACTGTTTTGCGTCTGAATTATCGGTATCACGTGCAAACGGATATTTTAAATAACCCTGCTGCATTGACAGGTGGTTTTCAATTTGGTTTGGCGAGCTATTTTTAAAATTTTCAATCCAAACGAATGTTGTTGCGTTCAATAAACTCCTTAAATGCCTTGCGATAGGTATCGCTGATGGGTAAAAAAGTGTTCCCAATTTGCACACGTTCTTTATGCACGACATCAATTGCCTCTAAGGAAACAATGTAGGAATTATGGATTCTAATAAATTGATTTTCAGGTAGTTGTGTTTCTAAAACTTTTAAGCGTTGTAGGGTAACAATTTTTTTTTGCTTGGTGTATATGCTTACATAGTCCTTTAAACCCTCAATGTATAGAATATCATTCAGGCGTACTTTGACCAATTTTGTTCCATCTTTGACAAATATAAAAGGTTGGAAAGCAACATTTTCTGACGCATTTTCGCCTTGCCCCGACTCTATATTTTCAGGGACGTTTGAATGCCCCCCCTCAGTATTTCCCACTTTTTGAGCCGTTGTTTCAGCAGAAAACTTATTCGGTTGTGTGGACATGATGCGTTGTGTTGCCTTTTCGACGGCTTTCAAAAAACGTTCAAACGTAATGGGTTTCAGTAAATAATCGGTTACATCCAATTCATAACCTTCTATGGCATATTCTGAATAAGCCGTTGTCAAAATAACAATTGGTTTCTTTTGAAGTATCTTGAGTAACGTAATGCCTGTAATTTCAGGCATTTGAATATCTAAAAAAAGTATATCCGTTGGTGTATTTCTTAAAAAAGCCATTGCTTCTAAGGGGTTGGAAAACGCTTGATGCAATGTCAACGAAGGTGTTTTCAAGACATATTGCGTCAATAAATTGCGTGCCAATGGCTCGTCTTCGACGATGATGCAAGTCAATGTCATATTAAATTCATTTTCAACTCGACCACATAACGGTCATTCAAGTCTTGAACATTCAATTCATAGTTGTCGGGATAACTCAAATCTAAGCGTCTTTTGACATTCAGCAAACCAATACCCGATTTTTCGGTGACTGTTTTATCATTTTCTGTAATCTTACTGTTTTCAACAGTATAAACACACGCTTTTCCACTAATATCTATGGCGACTTTTACCCAAGCGTTTTGAGCCGTATTGCTGACACCATGTTTGAAAGCATTTTCCAAAAAAGTGATAAAAATTAAAGGAGTAATCATCGCGCCGTCCACATTACCATGCACCTCAAACAAAATCGGTACGTCGGTACTCAATCGCAATTTTTCAAGACTGATATAATTTTGCATATATTCTATTTCTTTACTGAGGGGTACGCGAGGATGATTGGAATCATACATCATATAACGCATCATTTGCGACAGTTTTGCAATCACCTCTGTCGTATTAGGCGACTGCGTGAAAGCCAAGTAATAAAGATTATTCAAGGTGTTGAATAAAAAATGTGGACTGATTTGGGCTTTCAGAAAGCGCAATTCAGAGGTCAATCGCTCATTTTCTATCTCTTTTTTCATTTTTTCATTTTCAAACCAATCTTCTGCAAATTTCAACATGCCGACAAAAAGAACGATAAGCAAAGAACTTAAAGTGAGATTGACAACAAATTTCTGAGTGTAAATCCAGGGTGTTGAAAAGGCACATCCATTCACGATAAACTGTTTTAGTCTCCAAAGTCCATACATTGACAGAGCAAAAGGCACAGAAAACTCTAATATATAACGCCCTAAACTTCGATGTTTCAAAAAACGAGGTAAAAAAACAAAGTAATTGAGATAACTGATAATCATCATACAAAAGATGTGCGAGCCTAAATCTTTAAAAATCCGAGTCCAATCTGGCTCTTCTTTCGTCCGTGCATAAATGATTTGATAAAAGAAAAACGAGGAATAGACGCACCAAAACAAAAGGTGAATCAATAAAATTCTATGGCGTTGTATGAATGATTGCATGAAATGATGGATATAATAAATACAAAGATTTAAAAGACTATTGGCAAATAATTAGGGGCAGAAATTCAAAGTACGGCAAAATACACGTTAATGAAAAAAGAGAAAGACTGTTTTCCGTCTCTTGTAACAGGGTATTATACAACTTGGCATTTTTATCCGACGGTCCCTGGTTTTTAATCGCCTATCAGTTATTTGTCGTAAAAACACCAAACCGTAGAGCCAAAATGCTGAATTGTATAAGAATGAAGGATATTTCAAAAAAATTGGATTTGCTTTGTGTCAGATTTCAAAAAGAGTACGTTTAGAAATACATCCAACTACTTTTTGAAAGTCCAAAATAGAATTCAATAATTTTTAACTTATTAAAACTGATTTTTTAATGAAAAAGATTTCATTCCTTTTGTTCGTTTTATGCACATCTGTTGCGGCTTTTGCTCAAACTTGGACCGCTGACAAAGCACATTCTAAGGTTGGTTTCACTGTTACCCACTTTGCCATTTCTGAGGTTGATGGCAATTTTCAAACTTTTGATGCAAAAATAACATCATCAAAAGAAGATTTTTCTGATGCCATTTTTGAATTTTCGGCAGACATCGCAAGTGTAAAAACAGGTGCTGACGGACGCGATGGTCACTTGCAAAAACCTGATATGTTTGATGCCGCTCAATTTCCAAAATTGACTTTCAAAAGCACGGGTATCTCTAAAGTAGCGGATAAAAAGTATAAATTGACAGGTGATTTGACCATCAAAGGCGTAACAAAAAAAGTAACGCTTGACTTGGCACTTTTGGGTACAACAGTGGATCGCGCGAACAAAAAAGTCGCAGGTTTCAAAGCGACGGGTACTATCAAACGTACTGACTTTGGCGTTGGCGCAATGCCTTCATTAGTGGTTAGCGAAGATATTGAACTCCGTGCAAGTGGTGAGTTTAAAGCAAACTAATTTTAGAGTGAAAAGTGAAAAGTTGTAAGTGAAAAGTGAAATTAACTCGTT
>JAYTMI010000870.1:0-3681 GCA_043728625.1 Saprospiraceae bacterium
TATGGCTCAATTCATAGCAGTTGCTTTAAAATCAACCATCGTTCTTACAAAAAAACGGCTTCAAGCGGATAGACTTTCTGAGGATATTGCTATACAAACAGTTAAAGATAATTATGATTTAAGCCTTTATGACTATTCTGAAACCGAGCATTTTTACCTTTGGAAGTTGAAAGAAGAGGTGTTAACGGCTGAAATTGTCCCTTTTTTAGAGGCTGTTTTGACTTTTTATTACGCTGATGAAGAAAGCAGCATTAAAAGTTTACTCGGAGAAGTCGGTCGAAAAAAAGACCATGATAGCCTTATGAGAATTACCAAATTGGGCGAATATGAACACTTTGAATTAGACAATACGCAATACGGTCAAATTCATTTGAAGAAACAGGCTCGACATTTAAGGATTGATTTCAACTACATACAACTCATTAAAAGTGAACGAGTTAGGATAGATGATTTTGATAAAACCATGCAGTTTTTAGAAAATTGTATGCAAAAAGCCTTTTCTGAATTCCAATTGAGCAAGGCATTAGAAATCTATATTGCTGATACAAAATATACAAAATAAAATCATAAAACCCCTAAAATACTGAGGGGGGTAAAAAATACATTATGTCGCATTTAGTCTGGTTAATACCTCTATTTCCGCTCGTCAGTTGGGCAATCATCGGGTTGGCGAATCGCAATTTGTCGAAGTCATTGACAGGCATTATTGCAAGTGGTTCTGTACTGGCATCTTTTGTCGTTGCAGTTTTGATTTTTATGGAAAAGCTCCATAATCCAGCACCTGAAACGGTTATGGTTTTTGACTGGATTACAGTAGGCAATTTCTCTGCGACGATGTCTTTTCTCATTGATTCTTTGTCATCTATTTTTCTTTTGGTCATAACAGGTGTTGGCTTTCTAATCCATTTATATTCAACAGGTTATATGCACGATGATGATGGTTTCCGTCGCTTTTTTGCGTATCTCAACCTGTTCGTTTTCTTTATGTTGCTCTTAGTTTTGGGCAACAACTTCCTCGTGATGTTCATTGGTTGGGAAGGCGTTGGTTTGTGTTCTTACTTGCTGATTGGCTTTTGGTTTAAAAATATGGATTATTCAAGTGCCGCAAAAAAGGCATTTGTGATGAATCGTATCGGCGACTTGGGTTTATTGTTGGGTATTTTAATGATTTACACAACGACCCAAAGCGTCACTTTTGACACTGTTTTTCAAGCTGAAAACCTTGCAAAGTTCACACCGCAAGTTATTACAGCAGCAACTTTATTGTTGTTCATTGGTGCAATCGGTAAATCCGCACAGATACCATTATATACGTGGTTGCCGGATGCGATGGCAGGTCCGACTCCTGTTTCGGCTCTAATCCATGCCGCTACGATGGTAACGGCTGGTATTTATATGGTCGCTCGTTGCAATGCCATCTTTACATTGGCACCCATCAGTATGGATGTCGTTGCTTGGACAGGAACGTTGACCGCTTTGTTTGCAGCGACGATTGGTTTCCAACAAATGGATATTAAAAAGGTGTTGGCATATTCGACGGTTTCGCAATTGGGTTTCATGTTCGCAGCCTTAGGCGTTGGTGCTTATTCTGCGGGTGTTTTCCACGTTGTGACTCATGCGTTTTTCAAAGCCTTGTTATTCTTAGGTGCGGGTTCTGTTATCCACGGAATGGGTGGTGAGCAAGACATTCGCAAAATGGGCGGTTTGCGCTCTAAATTGCCGATTACACACGCCACTTTTGCCTTAGGTTATTTAGCGATTATTGGTTTCCCATACTTTTCAGGTTGGTTTTCAAAAGATGAAATCATAATAAAAGCCCTTGAAAATAAGCCCATTATCGGCTATTTGTTGATTATTGGCGCATTAATGACGGCTTTTTATATGAGCCGTGTTTATTTCCTAACCTTTTGGGGCAAGTTTAGAGGCACGCACGAACAAGAGCATCATTTGCACGAGTCCCCCCTCAGTATGACGATACCTTTGATGGTTTTAGCGGCTCTTTCAGTCGGCGGCGGTTTCCTTGTTGATGGCTTTGTAGAGCATAATTTGAGTTCTGTTTTGATGGATATGAAGCGCGAAGGAGAGTTTCATACACTTCATTCGATGATGTGGGGCGTAACTGCTGCCGTTGCCGTGATTGTTGCTTTGGTTTATTCGATGTATATTTCAAAAGAAAAACAGCTTGAAACCGATGCAGAAATGACAGGTTTGACAAAAACGGTTTACAACAAATACTATATTGACGAATTATATAACACATTGATAACAAAGCCTATTGACGCTATTAGTGGCTTTTTCAGTGCCATTTTTGATACAAAAGTGGTTGATGGCGTTGTCAACTTTTTCGGTTTGGCTACCTATTGGTTATCAGCCAGATTACGCAAAACACAAGCGGGTAATGTTGATGTCTATTTCTTTGCGATGGTGATTTCAATTATTATTATTTTGATGTTTAAGGTGCTATAATACCCCTTAGTATAATTTGTCATTCTGTAAGAATCAGCAAAATTTGAGCAAATAAGAATTTATGATAACAGTTGCACTTATATTTTTCCCCCTTGTCGCGGCTCTTTTGATGTTGTTCATCAAAAGAGAAAAGGCGGAATTGACGGCTTTTTACCTTGCATTGGCTGAATTAGGCTTGTTTGGTTATGCGGCGACATTGCTCACGTCCAATCCAACGGCTCTTTCGTTTGATGTGAATTGGCTGCCTTTTGGGGCGCATTTCGCTGTGAACATGGATGGCATTTCCTTTTTGATGGTCTTATTGACGACCTTATTGATGCCGTTGATTATCACCGCTTCGTCGAGTGGTTATTACTCAAATCGCTTCTACGCCCTTGTGTTTTTGATGCAAATGGCACTTATTGGCGTATTTACAGCGATGGATGGCTTCCTTTTCTACATTTTCTGGGAATTGGCTTTGATACCGATATACTTTATCTGCCTTGTGTGGGGCGGCGAACATCGTGGACGTATTACGTTTAAGTTTTTTGTTTACACGTTGGCGGGTTCACTCATCATGTTGGCGGGTCTGTTATTTGTTTATCTTCAAACACCAGACGCTCATTCTTTCCTCATCACAGACCTTTATACAGCAGGGCAACAAATGACCCGTGAGCAACAGGGTTGGGTATTTTGGGCTATTTTCATCGCTTTTGCTATCAAAATGCCTGTTTTTCCTTTCCATACTTGGCAACCTGATACTTATGTGACCGCACCAACGGCGGGAACGATGTTCTTGTCGGGTATTATGCTCAAAATGGGTACTTATGGTCTTTTGCGTTGGTTGATGCCGCTTGTTCCGAAAGGTTGGGATTCTTGGGGCAATACGGCTATGATTTTATCTATCATCGGTATTGTCTATGCGTCATTGATTGCTTTGTCGCAAAAAGACTATAAGCGATTGATTGCGTATAGTTCTATCGCACACGTTGGTTTGATTTCGGCAGGTATTTTTGCGATGAATACTGAGGGGATTACGGGTGGTTTGGTTCAGATGGTTTCTCATGGTATCAATGTGGTCGGTTTGTTTTTTGTCGCTGAAATTTTGATGGAACGCACAAAAACGCATGATTTGACGGCAATGGGCGGTATTCGCGGCGTTGCCCCAAAGTTTGCTTTGTACTTTTTAATTATCTTATTAGGTTCGGTCGCTTTGCCTTTGACAAATGGTTTTGT
>JAYTMI010000871.1:0-2291 GCA_043728625.1 Saprospiraceae bacterium
GCAAAACCACGAAAAGTCTTTTTACTAATAGGTGTCAATGATTTGATGTTTCTCACCCTTCCTCAAATTCAAAATCTTTATGCGCAAATAGTGTTGCGTCTCGTCACAGAAACGCCAACAACACAACTCTATTTGGAAAGCATTCTGCCGATTCACAACGATTTACGGCGGAATGGCATGAAAAATGAAGACATTGATACGCTCAATAAAGCGATTCAGCTGATTGCTAAAAAGTATGGTGCAACCTTTATTGACCTCAATTCAAAGTTCAAAAATACTGAGGGGTCATTGCGTACTGAATTATCACTCGATGGCATTCATTTAAACGGTGAAGGCTATTTTCTATTTAGAGATATTTTACAACCCTATTTACTATAACGCCAAACAATAAAGTCACTTTTTGTCATTCTGAACTTAGTGAAAGAATGACAAAAAAGGCGAATTTTTATGTTAGCAACGCTAAAATAAAAATAATCAACCAGCAATAATCATTAATCAATCATACTATGGTTTTCAATAGCATTGTATTTATCATTTTTATATTCCTGTTTTTTCCAACCTATTGGATGCTCAAAGGTCGTGCGCGCATGTGGGTTTGCCTCATAGCTTCTTATATTTTTTATGGATGGTGGGATTGGCGGTTCTTAGGCATCGTCGCATTTACGACTGTTTTAGACTATACATTAGGCATTTTGATTGAAAATGCAGAGAATGAAGAGGCGAAAAAGAAGCGACTTGTCTTCATATCGGTATTGGCAAATTTGGGCTTTTTGGGCTTTTTCAAATATTTCAACTTCTTCGCAGATTCGTTTGTCAAAGTATTAACTACAGTTGGCATGCAACCTAATTGGCATACGTTGCACATCATTTTGCCGATTGGTATTTCGTTCTATACATTCCAATCCATGAGTTATACGATAGACGTGTTTAGAAAAGAGATCAGAGCCGAGCGTGATTTTTTCCGTTATGCGACCTTCGTTTCATTTTTTCCACAACTTGTAGCAGGCCCGATAGTTCGTGCTAAGCAGTTTTTACCTCAATTTCAAAGCGGTGACAGGCGATTTCGTTCGGCGCGATTTACGGAGGGGTTTGCACAGGTGTTGTGGGGTTTTTTCAAAAAAGTAGCGATTGCAGACTCCGTTGCGCCTTTTGTTGACCAAATCTTTTCATTACCAGGCAATTTTAGCTCATTGTCTTGCTTGATTGGGGTTATTTTATACTCTTTTCAAATATATTGCGATTTTTCGGGCTACTCAAATATCGCTTGTGGCTTGGCTCAAATGCTGGGTTTTGACTTCCCATGGAATTTCAGAACGCCTTATTTTTCAAAAAACTTTTCAGAATTTTGGACGCGTTGGCATATTTCCCTGTCTTCATGGCTGCGTGATTATCTCTATATTTCGCTCGGCGGCAATCGCGGCGGCACGTTTATGACTTATCGCAATTTGATGCTCACGATGGTCATTGGCGGCTTATGGCATGGTGCGAGTTGGGCTTTTATCTTTTGGGGTTTCCTTCATGGGTCGTATTTGGTAGTTCAAAGACTTATCGCAGCCCCCCTCAGTAAAATCGAGCAAAAATTGCATTTGCCTAAGTGGTTTGTCTCTGCTTATAGCATAGCAATCGTTTATTTTTTCACTTGTTTTGCTTGGATATTCTTTCGCGCAAAGGATTTTGCAACAGCCAAACAAGTCATTTCAAAAATAACAAGCCTTGAAGGTTTTAGCTGGCATACGGTTTTAGACAAATTCCTTGTCATCAAAGCCGTTCTTTTGATTACCATATTGCTGATTGCAGAAATATTGAACAACAATGTGAAAAACTTGCAAGCCTTTGCTGTCGAAAACCCTGTTTTCCGAGTGGTGGCTTTTGCAACATTGGTACTATTGGTGGCATTTTTTGGTACATTTTCTGCAAGCGCATTTATTTACTTTCAGTTTTAACTGTTTGATTATCAATTCTATAGATTGAAAATAATTTACAAGTTCAATATTTAGATAGCTAAAATCCGCCCAATGGCTAAATTTCAAAAGAAAACAGAAACTGATTCAGTAGAACTGAATAACCCACATGATAAACTGATTTTTTTATTCACGCATTTGGTGTATATTTGTCAGCAATAACAGGCGGTGTTTCCAACACAGAAATTCGCCAACAATTAATCGAAATTAAAAATAAAACATCAAATTCAGAAGACATGGTTGCTACAGAACGTCTTCTCGCAGAACTAAAAAAAGAAGGTCACATAATAGGTCGTCAAGAAGGTCATCAAGAAACTGAGGAAATCTTAG
>JAYTMI010000872.1:0-2322 GCA_043728625.1 Saprospiraceae bacterium
TTATGCCCTCTTTTTGCGAGTCCTAAGCCTAATTCCGTAGCGACTACGCCACTACCGCCAAAAGTCGGGTAACAAACTATGCCTATTTTCATAATGTCGTATTGTTATATTGTTGAATAGTTATTGGTAACTGGTTATTAGGGATTGGTAACTAACTTAGGAATAACCAATTCCTAATAACCCCAGTAACCGAATCACGAAATTACGCAACGATTGAGAAAATCAAGCAGTTTTTGTAAATAGATTGCTCCGCCCACTTCACTCACGTTGTCGTGTCCTGCATTTTCGACGATGAAGAACTCTTTATCAGTCGTTTTCAACGCATTAAAATTGTCGAGATTGAAAGCTATTGGGATTTTTTCGTCTGCATCGCCATGCACCATGAGTATAGGCTGCTCGATGTTGCGGCATGATTCGACTGGTTTTATATCGAAAGGACGAAACTGCGCTATTTGAGCAGACTTTGAGAGAATGCGCCGCACGAGCCACCGACTGCGAAATTTGAGCATATCATTCCCGTATTCTTCAATCACATTTTCTAAGGTATTGAAGGTGCTTTCGATGATGCCAAAAGCCAATCTTTTCTCAATGGCTAAAGCTTGAAGGGCGACTGCCCCACCCAGCGATGTGCCGTGAATACCGATGGGCAGCTTGGAATATTTTCTTAAAACCTTATCAATAACCTTTGAAACGTCTCTTTTTTCATAAAAACCAAAGGTACAATATTTGCCGCCGCTACGTCCGTGCGCCCGTTGGTCATAAACGACGACATTAAATCCTTGTTCGGCAAGCCAACGTGCAAAGCCAAAATAAACCTCTTTTGCACTCCCAATACCATGTAAAACGATAATGGTTGCTCGTGCTTTGACAGTCAAAGCTTCAATGAAATATCCCCTCAGTATAACGGCTCGAACACCTTTAACAATGAGTGGTTTGAAGCGTAAACCGTAGTCTGAAGGTCGGTCTTTTACTAATTTCCTGAATGGCGAAATGGGAATATAGGGCATACCATACTCTAAAAACAGGGTAATCCCAATGGTAAAAAGGGTAATGACAAAAGCGGTAAATATCATTGATTTTCAAGCATGTTTTTAAAATTTCAAAAATCTAAAATACCAAAGTATTTTTGGAATGTGAAAACGATTTTAGGTTATAAACGCTTTTGAAGCCCTAAAAGATTTAAAAACATAGAATTTTTGTTTGTTAGGCTGTTCATTTCGTATAAACTAAGTCTGAAAAAAGAGTTGAAGCATCTGGGCATTGACGGTGTACGGCTTCCATCATACGTTTTCCATCAATAGACTTGTTGATTTTGCTATATTTCAAACGTATTTCATCGCTGCATTTTTGGATTTCAGGTTGCATTACTTCCATCTCAACAGCCGTTTTCTTTTTTTCGGCAGTTTGCTTATTCAATTCAAATTCTTTTAGATGTTTGGCTTTTTCGATCATGGGTTGAATACAATTGCAGGTCTCAATGGCTGCTTTCATGTAAATATTATTATTAGAAGCGGATGTTTTTTGGGAACCGTTGATTGACATCGAGTTCGTTGACTTAGGCGTATTTTGTTCCGCTGTTGTATCATTATTGGCAGATTTGTCCAAATCATTGCAACTCAATACAAGCCCAAATATGGTTAAGAACCCTAGTAATTGTGTTATTTTTTTCATGCGATTTAAAATTTAGTGACTCTATTACGATTTTAACATGGAGGCAAATTATCATATTATATCTTAGAATAAAAAGATATTTTAATATAATCGTAAAAAATACCTTATATAGGTTATTGATTTTACAAAAAAAGCCTCACACCCGAAGGCGTGAGGCAATTCAAAAGTAAAATAACTATAAGTTTATTTTTGAATTATAACCTGCTGTGTTGCATCGCGTTTGCCAGCAGCCGATACCCGAATGAGGTATTGACCTGATGCAAAGTCGTTGACAAATATTTTATGAACAGGATTCGCTACATTGTCAATATGTTCACGAGTAATAACTTTACCAAATGTATTGTAAATGACAATATCAACGGCTCTACTTGAATACTCTGACAAATTGACGTTCAACTCATCCGTAGCAGGGTTTGGAAATGCCCCGAAGCCAATCATACGCTTGAAAGTTACTTTTTTAATTTCCGTAAATTTATCCTTTCCATCGTTCATACTCAATTTTACGCGATAGAAATTGTCCCCCTCAGTAGGTTTCATATCATAAAAGGCATGAGTTTGTACTTGGTCGTCGTATTGTGTGTTATTAACCAAAGACAATTTGTCAAAATCACCTGTCGAAAGATTCATTTTTTCAACTGTATAAAAATCATT
>JAYTMI010000873.1:0-1549 GCA_043728625.1 Saprospiraceae bacterium
ATATTAGTAACGATGTATGAGGCCCCGGAACAATGGCTTTTCTTTTTTATGCTTTTCAATCTTTTCAGTTTTTTGCAACAACCGGATAAAATTATTCACCTGGCATTGGCGGGGCTATTGGCCGTCTTTTGCTTTTATGTTAAGGTAAGTCTCGGAATAGCTGCGATTGTGATTTTTATCGTATTCGTTTGCTATTTTTTTACTCAGTCAAATATTAAGCGAATGACCGTGATGAAAATATTTCTCGCGTTCATTTCAATTATCCTGTTGAGTGCTCAGGCATTAAATGTAAGTCTGACCGGATACATCTCTAGTGGCTTGCAATTAATCAACGCCTACAATGATGCCATGGGAATTCATGGAGATCCAGTGTTTGTTCGCTATCTAATCGTTGCATTATTTCTGATTCTTGGCTTTGCCGCTTGGGCAGGGTATCGTGTAGTTCAAATCATCGTTCACCAAGAAATTTTAAAACATAGGGAAGAGCTTCTTATGTTAGGTACACTTAGCCTTTATCTTTTTATACTTTTTAAGAGCGGGTTCGTGCGGACAGATGGCACACATGTCGTTTACTTTTTTCGGGGTATCATTTTTACAGTATCGCTTCTTTACCTGTTCGCTTTACAAAATTCAAAACAAAAAATTGTAGTACTATACAGTTGGCTGACTCTTTCTGCATCCATCTGGGCCGTTGTTACGATGCCGGGCGTGAACAATTACTTAACGACAAATCTAATCAGAGATAAGGCGAATCAAGTGATCAACTATATCGCTGACTTCGGAGATTACAGAAATTTTGCGGAAAAAACGCAGGCCACACATCAAAATTCAGAATTGAAAAAAATAATTGGAAATAAAACGGTTGATGTTGTGCCTGTTGAAATTTCTCAGGTTTATTTTAACAGCCTTGCCTATCGCCCTCGCCCCGTTATTCAATCATACTCTGCCTATAATAGCTATTTAGACGTTTTAAATAGCCACAAATATGACCAGCCGACTTCTCCTGACTTCATTCTTTTTTCTCTAAAAAGTATTGATTATCGATATCCTTTTTTTGATGAAACCAGAACAAAGCTCAGCATACTGAGTGGCTACCAAACCGAGCAAGTTTTAGAGGACCAGGTTGTGCTCGCAAAACGTGAGCACCCAAAGAAATTAACCGAAGGCAACGAAGAAATAAAAACCGTGAAGTTCGGTGAAGATTTCATTATTCCTAAAACCACCTCCTTACAATTTACAAGGGTATTGATTGAGTACAGTTTTTTGGGAAAGCTGAGGCGACTGTTTTTCAAACCGCCAGAGTTAACCTCAACGCTTACATTAGAAAACGGGGATCAGTATAAATTCAGGGTCATCCCGACTATTCTTTCTGGCGGGGTGATTCTGAATAAATTTATCGACTCAAATGAAGAATTTGAATTACTAATGTCTACCAACGGTTTACTAAATGCCAACATTGACAAAGTGCGCTTTGAGTCTGCCCTTGCCGAATATGGTTTTAAGGATGAAGTGAAATTAATAACTACGCCTTACTGGCTTAACGACAGTT
>JAYTMI010000874.1:0-3299 GCA_043728625.1 Saprospiraceae bacterium
ACGCCTTGCAATCCACTCTTCGGAATAGCCTTTTAATCGGTACAACTCGGCTTGTCTTTCGCTCAAAAGTTCAGGGTTTTCAGTCTCTTGAATGCGCTCAGTACTGACCTGTGCCATCCATATTTTTAAGAGTTCTACTTTGGGGGAAGGCACTGACATAACGATTCTTAATATACCTTGTGTATTGGTACACAATACTTTCTGCTTGCCACCTGCTGTTTCTAAAAGGAGGGGTACAATTTGTACCGTACCTTTTAATTCTTGGTCACGTTGATTCAATCGCTTCCAATATTGTTGTGGGTCTTTGCTGTCTGTCAACACAGCGATGACATCAACGACTGAAAAAAACCATTGTTCTTCATGCCAAATTTTTCTAATGCCCGTACCCTCAAATGGGGTTATTGCGCTTTCGTTTTTCATAATGATATATTCTAAATATGCTGTCTTACTGCCAAAATACCGATGAAGGGATTACTTTCTTTTTATCAAATCTAACAATTCATCTGCCGACAACCGAACGCTCACATCTGCGCCCGATAATAACGAGTCCGCAAGGTCACGTTTTTGTTCGTGTAGTTTCAAAATTTTCTCCTCAATAGTCCCCTCAGTAACAAGGCGATAAACGGTAACCGGTTTTTCTTGTCCGATGCGGTGCGCGCGGTCAGTCGCTTGGTCTTCAACGGCAGGGTTCCACCACGGATCCATGTGAATGACATAATCGGCTTCTGTGAGGTTCAAACCCACACCTCCCGCTTTGAGGCTGATGAGGAAAAACTGCCCTTCGCCGTTTTGAAAAGCTTCGATACGTTGTTGCCGTTTTGCCAAATGTGTTTTACCGTCGAGGTATTGATATGGTATTTCTTTCTGGTCTAAAACGTTTTTCAAAATGGTTAAATGCCCCACAAACTGACTAAAAACCAAAGCTTTATGCCCATTTTCAAGCAATTCTTCAACGATTTCCGTAAACAGGCGTTGCTTCGCACTTTCAGCAAAACCTGAATTGGCATCTACCAAATTGGGGTGACAAGCGGCTCGACGCAGGCGCATGAGTTCCGCTAAAATCTGCAATTGTTTCTGCCCTTCGTTACCCCTCTCAGTCATTTTGGCTTCCAGAGACTCGACGACTGAACGACGCAACGCTTCATAAAACGCCCGTTCTTTTTCGCCCAATTCGACGGTCAAAGTGATTTCAGTTTTGGCAGGTAGTTCCTTCAAAACCTCGTCTTTTCGACGACGCAAAATGAACGGTTGCACTAAATTTCGCAATTGTTCTTGTCGCACAGGGTCTCTGTATTTCTCAATCGGACCCGCAAAACGCTCGTTGAAAAACTCAATTGACCCCAACAAACCTGGATTTGCAAATTGAAATAAATTCCACAATTCACCCAAATGATTCTCCAAAGGTGTTCCCGACATGATGATTTTGAAATCGCCTTGCAGTTGCATCGCTACATCTGACCGCTTAGTTGCTCTGTTTTTAATGGCTTGTGCTTCATCTAAAATGATGGTTGTGAATGGTTTATGTGTAAACATATCGCCTTCTCTTGCCATCAAATCGTAGGTGACAATCACAATATCGTTTGCCCCCGCTTGTTCAATCATCGTCGCTCTGTCGCCTTCACCAAATAAAATTGGGTTCAAATCGGGTGTAAATTTCTGAATTTCAACATTCCAATTTCGGCAAACAGACGCGGGTGCGACGACCAAAGTAGCCCCCTCAGTAGCACGGCTTTGAATGAGTGCCAATGCCTGTACCGTCTTGCCCAAACCCATATCGTCCGCCAAACAAGCCCCCACGCCCCACATCGCGCAGCGGCACAACCATTCATAACCTTCTCGTTGATATTCGCGCAGCGTTGCCTTGAAATTTTGAGGTACTTCAAAATTTGTATTAAACGCTTTTTTGAGTTTGTCTAAACTTTCAAAATATTTTTCATGCAAATCGGCATTGACCAAAGCCTCCGTAAAACCCTCCATGACAGGCAAAGCCAAAGGGTGCATTTGGAAGCTGCCGTCACGTTGTGGCATCAATACGCCACTGATTTCACGCAACTTATGTAGAAAATCTTTTTTTAATTTCAGAAACTGACCAGGCGATATTTCTATGAACCCGTTTCTATGTTTTTCAATCCATTCGAGCAGTTTTTTCATATCAAACACCATGTTTTCATTCACCCGCAACTCGCCATCAACAGAAAACCAGTCTTGTTTTGGTCCCATTTCCATCTTAAATTGGTCAAAACCAACTTCTCCTGTCAAGCGGTATTTTTCACCTTTAGGCCACTCTACAAGAATGCTTTTGTCATCCAAATAAGGTTGCATTTGGAGCAAAAGGTCGAGACACTCCCCCGCATCTTCGAGGGCATAAGTGCCTTTTTGAGGGGTGATATTTTGAAGAATTTCTACCTTTTCAAGGAATGTTTTATGATTTTGCTTCTCCAATTTGAGGTCACGCTTGGTTTTAATTTGCTCATTTCTGATGTCTGCAAAAACCACCGCTTCGCCTTTTCCTGCCTTAAAATACGGCGGCGAATCGGAAAACGGGCGCACCAAAAGTTCAACATGAATGCCATCGCCCACGGGCAACAAATGCACACACGGGCGTGCATCGGCTTCAACCGTCGGCATCTCGACCCCCTCAGTATCAAGGGCAGATTGAATCGGTACAAAGTTGATTAAGCCACCCAAAGCCTGTTGCAATTGTGTTTTACCTTCTTGCGGCACAAACAACTCTTTTCCGTTGATAGCCTTAGCAATTTTCGCAATATCGGGCGTAATTCGCACCAAATTGAAGCGTGTCGGTGTTTCTTTTGCAATTTGAATCAATTTATCAGTCTTAATTTTGGGCGAAAACGAAACTTCATAACCCTCTTTTACTTCCTTCGCCACGAGGACAGGTTTGACCTCCGAAAAATCAACAGCGATATCAGGTGATTTTGCCAAATACAAATGTGGGTGTCCAATGAGTTCAGGCAAGGCTTTGTCAATATCCATTTGATAACCTTTCCAACTGTCGTATTTCATGTGTCGAATGAAGCGTTTATCTTGCTCCGAAGCACTCAAAACATCGCCATTTACAAGTTTTGACCAATTGAAAACACGTCCAATAGTCCACCCTTTTTTGCCCATTGTTTGCTCTTTTGCAGTGAATTCCAATTTGTCAAAATCCACAAGCCATATCAAACGTGAGCCGCCTTGCACTTCTTTTTCCTCCGTTTTTGAAGCCGTTGAACCCATGTTTATTAAAGCCCGCAAAGCATTTTCCCAAATCTTAATTTTCGGCACAGCATCTACAAGTG
>JAYTMI010000875.1:0-2351 GCA_043728625.1 Saprospiraceae bacterium
TCAAAACAAACGATTTGCCCAATGGTGTCTATTTTATTCAACTTCAAAGTAAGGGGCGTACGGCTACTCAAAAGATTATTAAAGCCAATAAAAACTAACCCCCTCAGTAAAATATCAGTTTTTTTCAAAAAATAGGCTGTCTGATACACCATCAAGGCAGCCTATTTTTTGTTTCACCTGTTTAACAGTCCAAAAAGTTAAAAGGATAAACCGCCCTTTTTACACATTAGGTTATCAAAACTTCTTAACTTTCGCATTCTTTTAGAAACCCATTCAGATAAAGCATTGATTCACATAAATTTACAATTTTGAAAAAACTCATTTTTATATTGCCCATCGTTGCTATCCTTACTTTTGCCCAATGTAGCAACGACGACAACGTCTATAAACAAGGTAAAATTCTTTACACCCGCCTATGCGCCAATTGTCATCAAGAAAACGGTGAAGGACTGAAAGGTTTAGTGCCGCCTTTGGCAAAATCGGACTACTTATCAGCGCATCGAACCGAGTTGTCTTGCGTCATAAAAAGAGGTTTGAAAGGCAATATCGTTGTCAACGGAGTGACTTATGGCACGCAGGAAATGTTGGGTAATAAGGACATAACAGAGTTTGAAATAGCGAATATTATGAATTATATCGGTACTTCATGGGGCAATACTGAAAAACTGTGGAAGGTTGATGAAGTCCGCGAGGGTCTAAAAGATTGCGAATGAAAAATAAAATTTAAGAAATATGAGTTATGAATTATGAAATATTTTCAACCTTTAGTTCATATTTCATAACTCATATTTCATACTTAAAAATAATAGTCTATTTGAATCTTTACACATTATGAAAAAAATAACAATACTATTTGCGGCAGCACTCTCCTTTTTTTCTTTAAACATGATGGCTCAAAAGTCGGGTGATTTATACGATGGCTCGTATGTCCACGATGTACGTATTACTTTTGACAAAGCCAATTGGATGAACCTCCTTGACTCTAACCGCATCAATGGCGACGAAATGGCACTTGCCAAAGTGCAAATTGACGGCACAACTTACGAAAATGTAGGTGTCAGTTATGCGAATAACAATACGCATCAAATTGGCAGCAAACACAATCCGTGGTTGCTCAAACTCAATTTGATTGATAAAAAACAGAACCATCAAGGCTACAAAACCTTAGCGCTTTCACAAGCCTTGCGCGACCCATCTATGGTGCGTGAAGTATTGGGTTACGAAATTGCAAGGCGTTATATCCCTGCACCACAAGCCAATTATGTCAATTTGACGGTCAATAGCTTTAATAAAGGCGTATATGTCAACATCGAAGCCGTTGACGAGACATTTATACAAAAAAACTTCGCGGGTACTGAGGGGAGTGTTTTACCTGCATTTCGTTGCGTACCTGATACCAGAACGACAACGCAAAATGACTGCGACCACACCAATTTTGGCGCATTGAAGTACGAAAAAAATGCAAAATGTTATCTCCACAACTTCAATATGCTCTCAAAAGAAGGTTGGGATGACCTTATCGAATTGACTAAAATACTGCACGACGAACCGCAAAATGTGGAAAAAGTCTTGAATATTGACCGTACTTTATGGTTCTTGGCTTTTAACAACGTTATTGTAAACCTAAACAGTTACACTGGTCAGTACAGCGGCAACTATTATTTGATAGGTGATGCCGCAGGGCAATTTAATTTTGTACCCACAGAATTGAACCTTGCTTTTGGTAGTTTTAAAAATACAAATGGCATGAGCGACCTTGATTTTGACGGCTTAGTTGCCCTTGACCCTTTGCTCCATGCCGATAATGCGTCGAGACCTGTAATTGCCCATTTGTTGAAAAACCCTGATAATCGCAAAATATACTTTGCTCATGTTCGCCAAATTCTGGCAGATTGGTTTGAAAACAATGCTTACCAAACCAAAGCAACGGCTTTGCAGTCATTGATAACAGCGTACTATATCAATTCTCAAGAGAAGCCGTATGAATTGGCAGATTTTCAACGCAGTCTCATGGAAACCGTTGGTAAGGTGACTAAGATTCCAGGAATCGTTGAATTGATGTCAAAACGAGCAAAATTCCTTAAAAGATACCCTGATTTGCTCAATATTCCACCTGTTGTTTCCGCAATCAACTTCACCAATCGTCAAAAATTTACGACTAAATCGGTTGGCGATTTTCATGTGAAAGCCAAAGTGGATAATTTCCCACGTCGTGTGCGCCTGATGTATCGCCCTGTAGGGTCATTGGACAACTTCATCGAACAACAAATGTTTGACGACGGTAAAAGCCATGATGGGGAAGCAGGTGACAAGGTGTTTGGAACAGTTGTCAATCCAGAAGGTAAATTCAC
>JAYTMI010000876.1:0-3824 GCA_043728625.1 Saprospiraceae bacterium
TTTCTCTTTTAATTGGGCTTTACAATAACTTGTTTTTAAACTATTTGTAGCTATAACAAAAAGCATACTTTTAAACAAGTTATTTTGTAGGGTTTTAAAAATACGTTTATCAAGTTATTTCTTTCCAAACAACTCCGTAAATCTTTTGTCCCGATAAGCCCAAATTTTGTTCAACTGCGGTCTGACAAAAAAGCGGTCAATCAAAGGTTCAAGAAACCAACCCGGTGATAGATAATGCACACGGTCAGTCATCAACACATAATCGCCTTTGTCTTCAAACACATGTTCGTGGTGCCACAACAGGTAAGGTCCTTTCAACTGTTGGTCAACAAACCGCACAAGTGGCTCAAAATCAGTGATTAATGTCCGCCAATAAAAAGGAATGCCGAACATTTTGATACGGTAGTCAATCAATGTGCCTACTTTCGTTGGAATCGGTGAGGGTGTGAGTATCAAAAAGCTGAGGTCGGATGGTGTGACTTCATTCAGGTTTTCAGCTTTGCTAAAAAAATCAAAAATTTCGGTTAACGAACCGTAAAGTTTTGTTTCAAATTCAAGGAGATGTGTTGCCATTATTTTTTTTTAACGGCTAACAAAAAATAAGCAAAGAGGTTGTGAGGGATTTGAAAATGAGTATCTGAAATTGTGAAATACCCCCCTCAGTATAAAGCCCATCAAACACACATTTACTAAATTTTTGAAATTTAGTAAATGTGTAAAATTCACCATTCACCATTCACCACTAAAAATATTCACCATTACTCTCTCCTTTTCCAATTATTATTCAATATCTTCAAAATAGCCATAGCTAATTCGCCTTTAATAGCACGACTATTCGCCAAAATAACCACTCCTGTCTTGGTTTGAGGAACAAATACAATGACTGCCGAATGACCACTTGTTGCGCCAGACGATAGACAAATGAGCGGGTCTTTTTTCCTCTTGAAAATATGCCATCCCTTGCCAACAGACGTATATTTATTGATTTTGGTTGAAAAAAGAGGTTGATGTGTCTCTTTAAGTAGCCCTTTTTCATCCAAACTACCTATATTGAGTTGCCATTTTGCAAAGGTTAAAAGTTGGGTCATATTGGTGCAACCACCGATAGCGGGCAAGAAAATAGGCGCAACTTGCCAAGGTTCGACGAGTTGTTTTGCCAAATTATAACCTTGTGCAAGGGGAACACCTGTTTTGTCGGCAAAAGGTTGCCACCATAGTTTGGTATGGGTGTTTAGTAATATTTGTCCTAACAAAACAAAATTGAGATTAGAAAATTGGTACTGTCCTTGCTTCCATGCAGTCGTATCGTATGTTTGCAAAAAATTTAAAAAGCCCCCCTCCGTATAATGTGCGTAAGGTTGTTCGTTATCCTCTTCTGCGGCTCCCCAATCGTCCGTAAATTTTGGTAAACCACTCGTATGAGTGACAAGTTGCAATAATGTTATTTTGTTACCAATAGGAAAACGTTGTTCTGGTTTTATGTAAATATTGACCGCCGAATCGTAGTTTAAGATGCCTTGACAGACGAGGAAATGAATATTGGCAGCCGTGAAAGTTTGGGTTAAAGAACCGATTTCAAAATAAGTCCCCGCTTCAGGTTTTTGACGATTCGTTTTAGAAATATACCCGTAGGGGGAAATCCACGTCGAGTCGTGGTCAATGCAGCCGATGATGAGCCCCGTCGTTTTCAATGAGTCATAACGGTTTTCATAAGCAATAGCTCTATTAATTTGGCTTTGCAAAAAACGCCCATTTTGAGCATAAGTATTTGACAATAAACCGATTAAAAAACACAAAAAAAGCATTAGTTTTTTCATAGTGGTTGATTTTTTAATGATATACAGAGGGGGTCTTAAGAATACAAAGATGGTGTTTCCTTTTGAAAACTGATATTTTTTGCATTTGAAAATGCCGTTATTAATTCATTCCTTTGCACATGCGATTACTTTTATTCATACTCTTAATAGTTCAACCGTTCTATACGACCGCTCAAAGTCAGCCGACAACGGCGATAATCCGCGATTTTATTTTTGAAGGTAATCGTAAAACAAAAGCAAAAGTTTTGACGAGAGAGTTTACTATTGGCATCGGCGACACGATACCCCTCAGTGAATTGGCGATAAAATTAGAAGAAAATCGCTTACGACTCTTGAATACCAACCTTTTCAATGATGTCAAAATAAATGTCAAAAACTGGACTTTCGATGACAAAGTAAGCATCGTTATCAGTGTTGTTGAACGCTGGTTTTTTTTCCCAGTTCCTATTTTTGAATTAGCTGACCGCGACTTTAACGTTTGGTGGAAAGAGCAACACCATGATTTGAGGCGCACGAACTATGGTATTCGCTTGACACATAGCAATATTACAGGCAGACGGGACCCTTTCTCAATGCTTATTCAATTTGGTTACACACCTAAATTTTCACTTGGATACAATATCCCATATCTCAATAAAAAACAAACCATTGGGGCTTCTGTCAACTATCTCTACTCAACAAATCGTGAAATTGGCTACACAACTATCAACAATCGGCTTGTTTTTCATAGAAACCCATTGGAAAAGATTTTTACACGCCTTTCCTATTCTGGCGGCATCACTTATGCCCCTGGCTTGTTCGATAAGCATAATTGGTCGTTTGGTTTTTCAAAACAGACACTGGATACATCGGTCACAGAGAGCTTAAATCGCGATTATTTCCTCGATAGTCGTACCATTCAAGCCTACTCGTGGCTGTCTTATAGTTATTCAAACGATACGCGGGATTTCAAGCCTTACCCTATGAAAGGGCATCTTATGGGTTTGAATATCAGTAAATCAGGACTTTTCAAATTAGACAATGTCAACGCACTCGACCTCAGTTTTCGTTGGGCGCAATACTTTAAACTGACAAAAAAACTCAGTATCGAAACGATTGCTCGTGCCAAAACCGCCCTTATTCGGCAAGCACAACCTTACAATTTTCAAAGTGCCATCGGTTATAGCTCAAATTATCTGCGTGGCTATGAGTTATTTGTCGTTGATGGCTACGATTTTGGTATTTTAAAAAACAGCCTGCGTTTTCAGTTAATTGATAAAGACTATGATTTATCACGTTATACGCAAAATAAACGCCTCAAAGGTTGGCAGATCCTGCCAATAAAAATGTTTCTGACAGGCAATCTCGATTTGGGATATTCTTACACCCCTCAGTATAAACCCAGTAATGATTTCAATAATCGGCTGTTGTATGGCGGCGGCATTGGGCTTGATTTTTTAGCTTATCATGGTATGCTATGGCAGTTTGAGTATAGTTTTAACCACACTGGAAAGGGTGGTTTTTATTTGCATTACAAATCGAATTTTTAGGTCTTTAACTATTGTTGTAACATTGTTTTTAAATTGTGGAAAAAACAAAAGCCAAATATTTTGTCAACTCGGTATAAAAAGCTAATTTTGCATACTAAAAATAGCAAACAATGAATTTACCAATCAATTCTCCTTTCCGTTATGCGGGTGGAAAGTTCTATGCAAGAAAACTTATCTTAGAACATTTGAAGCCACATAGCTTTTATATTGAACCATTTGCAGGTGGTGGCTCGATATTCTTTGCAAAACCAAAAGCAAATAGAAATTGGTTGAATGACATGGATAGCGAATTGGTTAATTGCTATCAAATGATAAAGGAATATCCAAATGAATTAATTGCTTCTTTAAAAGGTGAAGAAGCATTGAAGGAGCGTCATGTCTATTAGACTTGTTGTAATTGATTATCAGTCTTTTAAAGATAGAGAAAAGTTCCATAAGGCAGCGCAAACGCCAATTATTTGATTGATTAAATATCTTG